>DASPLM010000139.1:0-6798 GCA_035627575.1 Caulobacteraceae bacterium
CTCGGCCCCGGACCTGACCCCCGCGGACCTGATCATCGAGGCGGCGACCGAGAACGAGGCCGTCAAGAAGGACATCTTCCGGGCGCTCGCCCCCCACCTGCGGCCCGAGACCCTGCTGGCCTCCAACACCTCCTCGATCTCCATCACCCGCCTGGCGTCGGCCACGGATCGCCCCGGGAAGTTCATCGGCCTGCACTTCATGAACCCGGTGCCGGTCATGAAGCTGGTGGAGATCATCCGCGGCATCGCCACGGACAAGGACACCTACGAGACCGCCGTCGCCTTCGCCAAGTCGCTGGGCAAGGTGACGGCCAACGCCGAGGACTTCCCCGCCTTCATCGTCAACCGCATTCTGATCCCGATGATCAACGAGGCGATCTACAGCCTCTACGAGGGCGTCGGCTCGGTCGAGGCCATCGACACGGCGATGAAGCTCGGCGCCAACCACCCGATGGGCCCGCTGGAGCTGGGCGACTTCATCGGCCTGGACACGGTGCTGGCGATCATGAACGTGCTGCACGACGGACTGTCGGATTCCAAGTACCGGCCCTGCCCGCTGCTGGTGAAATACGTCGAAGCCGGCTGGCTGGGCCGCAAGACCGGCCGCGGGTTCTACGACTATTCCGGCGAGACGCCGGTTCCGACACGATGATCCGCTGGGGGTCCAGGCTGCTGATGGGGCCGGTGGCCTGGCGCGAGCCGCTGGAGCTGTGGACGGCGCTCGGCTGGCTGGCCGCCGTGGCCTGGCCGCCCATTGTCGGCACCCTGTTCATCTTCCCGCCCACCGAGGAGGCGGGCGGCCTGCTCAACGACTGGCGGCTGAAGGCCCTGGTCGCCGCGGGCATCGCCGTGGCGGCGATCATCTGGATCGTGAAGGGCGAGCGCGAGCGGGACGGGAATCCGTCGACCCGCATGGGTGTGCTGTCGCGCTTCCTGCTGTTCGGTTTCATCTTCTCGCTGGCCGCGCTGATCATCCTGGTGCTGGGCGCGTCCTTCATGACCGTCTTCGCCAGCGAGGGCTTCCTCTCGACGCTCGGCGAGATCGAATCGACCCTTTTCCTGTTCGGCGTGGCCGGCCTGCCCTTCGCCCTGATGATCGGCGTCAGCTACGCCCTGTGGGCCGGCGCCATGGTCGCCCTGATCAGCTTCGCCCCGCCCGAGGCCGCCGGCCGTCGGCCCCGGGCCCGCAAGCCGCAGCGGGCGCCGGTGGTGTTCGAATCCCCGTCCGTCGACCCGGGCGCCGACACCCTTCCGCCAGCCCCGACTCCGGCCCCGACTCCGGCCCCGCCACCAGCCCCGACGCCTACGCCGGCTCCCCGGGCCTTCGGCCGCTCGGAGGGCCCGCATCCGGAGACGGACATGGAACGCGCCCTGCGGCCGGGCTGGGAAGACCGACCGGCCTGACCCGGCCTCCTGCCTTCAGGGCTTTCCCCACATCCGCATCAGGTTGCCGATGGACTTGTCCAGCAGCAGCCGCGCGTCGCCTTCGGGCGTGGCCCAGCGCACCCGCGTCAGGTCGAACAGGACCTCCCGCTCGTCGGCGCGCCCGATCAGGCTCTGGATCCAGCCGACCGCCGCCAGCCGCTCTCCGGAGGTCACCGGCGTGACCCGGTGCAGCTGGCCGGTGGGATAGAGCACCACCGAGCCCGCCTCGGGCCTGAACTCCCGTTCGCCGTCCAGGCCGTCGACCAGCAGGGCGCCGCCCTCGTAGGTCGTGGGGTCCGACAGGAACAGGGTAAAGCTGAGGTCGGTGCGCAACCGTCGGCCGTCCTCGGCCTCCATGGTCGCGTCGTCGGTGTGGAAGCCGTAGGCGTCGCCGCCGCGGTAGCGCGAAAACAGCAGGCGCGACCAGCGCGACGGCCGGGCGTAGGCCATGAAGATCGGATGGCGCTCCAGCGCGCGGCGCACGAAGGCGGCCAAGGCGGCGACCGCGGGGTCGTCGCCGATCGCCTGCTGGTTGGCCTTCACCTTCCGCGCCTCGGGCCCGGCGGTGGCCTTGCCGTCGCGGAAGGGGGCGGCGGCCAGGGTCTCGCGCAAGCGGGCGACATCGGCGGAATCGAGCACGTCGGCGATCGTCAGCATGGCCCAAACCTGCACGTTCAGCGCGGCCGTGCAACCGGCGCCTGACCCGGGCGTTTGTCCAACCGTAGCAGGAGGACCCAGACCATGACCCGCTCCCTTCGCCTGATCGCCACGGGCGCCGCAGCCCTCGCCGGCGCGCTCGCCCTTTCCGCCTGTGAGAACAAGAGTTCGGCCACCGCCGAGCCGGAGAACGCCCCCACCGTGGGTGACGGCAGCACCGACGCCGGCTCCCAGCTCCAGGAAGAGGCCGCCCAGGTCGGTCAGGCCATCGAGGCCGGCGCCAAGGAAGTGGCGCAGGAGGTCGACCAGGCGACGGACAACCTTGCGGCCGAGGCGCAGGAAGCCGAGGCCGACACCGCGGCGGAGGCCCAGCAGGACAACGCGGCCAAGAAGTGATGCAGCGTATCCGCCCCAGGGTCTGGACGGCAGCCGGCCTCGGCCTGCTCGTCGCCGGCGGCCTCGCCGCCTGCGGCGATGGCGACATCATGAAGGAGGAGCCTACCCCTCCGCCGTCGAACACCGAGGCGCTGGCGCAGCCGGGCACCGCCGAGGCAGCCGCGCAGGACGCGGCGCGGCGCGACTCCAGCCTCATGGCCGGCGAGACGGTGGACCCCGACGCCGGCAAGGCGCCGGCCGACCAGCCCCCGCCGCCCCGCCGTCTTCCGGACGGCGTCGGCGAAGGCGGGGAGACAGGCGAGGGCGGGAACAGCGGCCCGGGTTGAGCCACTGCGATTGCGAACGACTTGCAAGTATCGCCCTGACCTGTGTAAGGGCTCCGACAGATCTGCCGGAGCCCTCGCCATGAACACCTTTCGCCCGAAGCTGTGGACCGCCGTCGGCGCCGCCGCCCTGCTGGCCGCCTGCTCGCCCGCCGGAGAAGCCGGGGACGCCGGCGAGAAGGGCGAGGGCGGAACGGCCGCGCCGGCCGCGGCGCCCGTAGGCGAGGCCGGTGAGACCGCCGGCGGCGAAGGCGGCGCCGGGGAGGCCGGAGCCGCCGACGCCTATCGCAGCGTCGCTCCCGAGAGCCGCACCGCCCTGCGCCTGGCGCATCTGCGCGGCTTCTTCCTGATCGCCCGCGAGGTGCAGAAGGCCGGCAGCGCCGACGAGGCCGCCGCCCTGGCCGGCCAGGGCATGCTGGAGGTGTTCGACCCCGCCAGGGCCATCTTCGTCGAGGCGGGCGTCGACGAGGCCCTGCTGCGCGAAGCCGCGACCAAGGGGGACGCGGTCAGCCTGGACCGGGCGCTGGCCAACATCGACGCCGCGCGCGGCAAGGCGGGCGGCGATACGGCCCAGGTCGTGGCCGGCCTGACGGGCGTGGCGGCGGGCCTGTACAGCGGCGTGGTCGCCGAGGGCGCCGTCGATCCGATCGAGTACCAGCACTCCTACGGCGCGGCGCTGTCGGCCAAGGCCGAAGCCGAGCGCGCGCGCAACGACCCGAAGATCCAGGCCGCCAAGGCCGACCTCGACGCCTTCTACAAGCTGTGGCCGACCGTCGCCGCTCCCGAAGACGCGGCCAAGGCGACGCCTCCGGGCCGCGTCTCGGCCGCGGCGTCGCGCATCCAGCTGGCGCTGTCGTAAGCGTGCCTCAGAGGGTCAGGGCGTAGTCGATCAGCGCCCTGGCCTCGGGGCTGTCCCAGTTGGCCTCGCCCATCACCCGCCCGACCTCGCGCCCCCGGCGGTCGTAGACGACCGTGGCCGGCATCCCCTTCACGCCCAGGGTGGTGGGCAGGACGAACTTCGGGTCGTGGAACAGCGGCAGCGGGTCGTTCACGTCGATGAAGTTCCTGGCGTTTTCGAGCATACGGTCCGGGTCCATGCTGACCGGCACGACCATGACCTTGTCCGTGGGGTAGGCCTTCTGCAGCGAGGCGAGGGTGGGCATCTCGACCACGCAGGGCGCGCACCAGGTAGCCCACAGGTTCAGGACCACCACCCTGCCCCGGAAAGCCGCCATGTCCTGGGGCCTGCCGGCCGCGTCGTTGAAGGCGAGCTCGCCCAGCCGGGTCGGCGTCGCCGGGCTCTCCAGCCGCGCCAGCGATCCCTTGGCATAGCGGGCCAGCACGTCGGGCCTCGCCGCCGCGACCGGCGCTTTCAACACGTCCCGATTGCTGAGATACAGGGCCCCGCCGCCCAGACCGAGCACCACGGCGGCGCCCAGCGCCACCAGACCGAGGCGCCCCGCCCCCTTCGACCGCTCTTTCGGACCCTCGCCCATGCCTGACGCTTCCGACCCTTCCGAACCTGCCGCCCTGGACCGGGCGGATCGCCAGGGCCAGGACATGTGGGGCGGCCGCTTCTCGACCAGACCCGCCGAACTCATGCAGGCGATCAACGTCTCTATCGACGTGGACCGCCGTCTCTGGGCCCAGGACCTCGCCGGGTCCCGCGCCCACGCTTCCATGCTGGCCGCGCAGGGCATCATACCCGCAGCGGACGCCGAGGCGATACTGCAAGGGTTGAACCAGATCGAGACCGAATTCCGCGAGGGCGCGTTCCCCTTCCGCCGCGAGTACGAGGACATCCACATGAACGTGGAGGCCCGGCTGCGCGAGCTGATCGGACCGGCGGCCGGGCGGCTGCACACCGCCCGCTCGCGCAACGACCAGGTGGCGACCGACTTCCGCCTGTGGGTGCGCGACGCCTGCGACCGCACCGGCGAGCAGCTGAAGGCGCTGCAGCGGGCGCTGCTGGCCAAGGCAGAAGCCGGCGCCGACGCCCTGATGCCGGGCTTCACCCACCTCCAGCCGGCCCAGCCGGTGACCTTCGGCCACCACCTGATGGCCTATGTCGAGATGTTCGGCCGCGACGCGGGGCGCTTCGCCGACGCGCGGGCGCGCATGAACGAGAACCCGCTGGGCGCCGCGGCCCTTGCCGGCTCGCCCTTCCCCATCGACCGCCACGCGACGGCCGTCGCGCTGGGCTTCGACCGGCCGACGGCCAATTCGCTGGACAGCGTCTCGGCCCGCGACTTCGCGCTGGAGGCCCTGTCCGCAGCCTCGATCTGCGCCGGGCACCTGTCGCGGCTGGCCGAGGAGATCGTCATCTGGGTCACGCCCCAGTTCGGCTTTGTGAGCCTGTCGGACGCCTTCACCACCGGCAGCTCGATCATGCCGCAGAAACGCAATCCCGACGCCGCCGAGCTGATCCGGGCCAAGACCGGCCGCATCACCGGCGCCCTGGTGGCGCTCACCACGGTGATGAAGGGTCTGCCGCTGGCCTATTCCAAGGACATGCAGGAGGACAAGCCGCCGGTGTTCGAGGCCTTCGACGCCCTGGAACTGGCGCTGAGCGCCATGGCGGGCATGGTGGCCGACCTGGAGCCGAACCGCGAGCGGATGGCGCAGGCCGCCGGCGCGGGCTTCTCCACCGCCACCGACCTCGCCGACTGGCTGGTGCGGGAACTGGGCATGCCGTTCCGCGACGCGCACCATGTGACGGGGCGCGCGGTGAAGCGGGCGGAACAACTGGACGTCGAGCTGGCGGGACTTTCCCTTTCCGAACTGCAAAGCCTTGAACCGGGCGTCACAGCCGATGTTTATAAGGTGCTGACCCCGGCGGCCTCGTGCGCCAGCCGGACCAGCTACGGCGGCACGTCGCCGTCCGAGGTTCGCGCGCAGGTCGCGCGCTGGAAGGAGCGTCTGGCATGAGCCCGCGTAACATCATCCTGGCCGTCGCGGCGGTCGCCGCGCTCGGTCTTGCCGGCTGCGGCAAGCGGGGTTCGCTGGAACGCCCGGATCCGATGTGGGGCGCGCCCGACGAGGACGTGCAGGCCGCGCCGGAAGGCGAGGACGACAACGGCAACACCGAGCCGACCCGCCCCTACTCCACCTCCAAGCCGCTCGACCCGGCCCAGCAGAGCATCCCGATCCGCGAGGCCCCGATCGGCGGGGTCACCGATCCCTACGGCCGCCCCAACGGCGGCAGCCCCGGCTGACAACGCCGGCGCGGTGAGGCGCCCGGGCGACACCCGCCCCAGCTTGACCGTGCTAGATGTCCACAGCCAGCCCGAGGGGGGCGGCGCTGCTGTCGCGAATGACGAATGTCCGCTGCGCGTGAAATTCCGCGGGACCGGTCCGGGCGGGCCGTGCTGCTGGCGCGGCTCGGGCTGGTCTGCGAGCGACTGGCCGCCGTGTGGATGCCCCTGCTCCTGGCGGTCGCGGCGATCGCCGTGCTCGGCCTGTGGGGCGCCTTCGAGATCCTGCCTCCGGCCGTGGGCGCCGCGCTGGCAGCAACCGGTCTGGCGGCGGCGGCGGCGGCCGCCATCCTCAACCTCGTGCGACTGTCCTGGCCAAGCCGGACCGAGGCTCGCGAACGGCTGGTGATCGACTACGGCGGCGAGCCGGACGAGCTTGCCGCGGGCGACGCCCGCCTGTGGGCGCGCCATCTCGAGCGGGTCGAGGCCGCGCGCGCCGCCGCCCGCGCCGGGCGCATGGGCGCGGGCATCGCCGCCGCCGACCCGATGGCCCTGCGCTACGCCCTGGCGGTCGCTGCGGCGCTGGCGCTCTGGGCCTTCGGGCCGGCCACGGGTGCCCGGCGCGTCGCCCAGGCCTTCGCGCCTGTCAGCCAGGTCGGCGGCGAAGCCCGGGTGCTCCTGGCCAGGGCAGGTCTCGCGGCCGGCGAGGGCCTGCACGTGGCCGGCCTGATGCTGGAGGGGATCGGCGGGTCGAACGGGACCTTCCGGCCGGCCCAGCCGCGGCTGGAGCGCGCGTCCATTCA
>DASPLM010000140.1:0-2601 GCA_035627575.1 Caulobacteraceae bacterium
CAGCTGTTCCAGCCCTTCATCACCACCAAGCGGACCGGCATGGGCGTGGGCCTGTCGATCTCGCGCACCATCGTCGAGGCGCACGGCGGCCGCATCTGGGCCGAGCCGAACCCCGAGGGCGGCACCATCTTCCGTTTCACCCTGCGCGCAGCCGAGAACCTGGAGCTCTACGATGGCGACTGAACCCGTTGTGCACGTGGTCGACGACGACGCCGCGGTGAGGGACTCGATCGCCTTCTCCCTGGAGACCGCCGACCTCGCGGCGAAGACCTACGAGTCGGCCATCGACCTGCTGGAGGCGCTGCCGGGGCTGGAGGCCGGCGTCATCGTCACCGACGTGCGCATGCCCGAGATGAACGGCATCGAGCTGGTCCGACGGCTGAAGGAGGCCAAGGTCCCACACCCGGTGATCGTCATCACCGGCCACGCCGACGTGCCGCTGGCCATCGAGGCGATGAAGGCCGGCGTCGCCGACTTCCTCGAGAAGCCCTTCGACGACGAGGCGCTGATCGCCGCCGTGAAGCGGGCGCTGGAGGAGCAGGCGCAGAACAGCGAAGGCGACGCCGAGCGGGCCTCGGTGCTGAAGAAGCTGGAGATCCTGTCGACGCGCGAGCGCGAGGTGCTGGACGGCCTCGTCGCCGGCCACGCCAACAAGGTGATCGCCTACGACCTCGGCATCAGCCCCCGCACGGTCGAGGTCTACCGCGCCAACGTCATGACGAAGATGGAGGCGCGCAGCCTGTCGGAACTGGTGCGCATGACGGTGCTGGCGCGGGCGCGCTAGGCCGGCAGCGGCCCGGAGGCTTCGGCGGGGCGCATCAGCCCCCGGATCGTCTCCAGCAGAGCGTCCGTGAGCAGCGGCTTCTCGACGATCGGAGCGCCCTGGGCCCTGGCGCGGGCGCGGATGATGGCGGTCGGGTTGGTGGTGATCAGTACCGCCGGCAGGGTGACCTTGCGCGCGCGCAGACGGCGCAGCAGCTCCAGCCCGTCCACGTCCGGCAGGTTCAGGTCGATGACCAGGCAGCCGACATCGGGCGTCGGCCCCGCGTCCAGGAGGGCGGCGGCGTCGGCATAGGTGCGGACCTGGAAGCCTTCCAGTTCCATCGAGAACTTCAGCGCGTCGCCCACCGCTGCGTCGTCGTCGACCAGCAGCAGGCACGGGCTTTGGGCTGACAGGGGCGTCGTGGGCATCAGCCGTTCATTTCGCGCAGGTTGTCGGCGTCGCACAGGCGGACCTGCCGCAGGGACGACAGTTCGATGAGCCCGTCCGCCTGGAGCTGGGACAGGGTCCGCGAGACCGTGTGGATGGTGAGGCCGAGGTAGTCGGCGATGTCCTGCCGCGTCATGACCAGGTTGAGGTCGTCGGCGCCGCCGGCCTGGTCCGAACAGCCGAGCAGGAAGCCGACGACGCGCTCCGTGGCGCCCTGGCGGGCGAGGATCAGCGCGTGGTCCTGGCTGCGCTGGAACCAGTCCATGGACAGCCGCCACAGGTCGCCGGTGAGGTCGACGTCGGCCGCGGCCATCTCGGCCAGGGCCTTGCGCGGCACGATCTGCAGCACGACGTCGCCCACCGCCTCGGCGGTGTTGCGGTGGAGCAGGCCGGCCTCCGGGCCGAGCACGTCGCCGGGATACAGGAAGTCGCAGATCTGGCGGCGGCCGTCGCTCAGCAGGCGGTAGACCCGCACCGTGCCCTCGACCACCCGGTAGACGAAGTTGGCGGGCTCGCCCTCGCCGAAGATCTCGGCGCCGCGGGGGTAGCGGCGGACGAGGGCGCCGGCGAGCGACCGGAACGCCTGGTCCAGCGCGGGCGAGGCGCGGCGGGAGCGCTTCTGGGCGACGTCCTCGAGGTCCTGCTCGTGTTTGATCTGGGTGTTCACTTGGGCGTCTCCTCGTGCGCTCTGCGGCGACGATCGAACAGGTACCCGCTGCCTTCTGCCCGCGAAATTCGGGTCGGTCCCCTAAGGGGATTCCCGTAGTCGACGCCCGCTCGCGCCCGCGCGATAGCGGCAGGGCCCGCCGGGCGCCTGGAATAGATGGCATGACCCCGTCCGCCGATCCGTCCGTCCTGCGCGGCGCCGAGATGTTCGAGTCCCTCGCCGACGACGAACTGCGCGTCGTGCTGGACGCCGGCGCTATCCGCCGCCTGCCCAAGGGAACCCGCGCCTTCGCCCAGGGCGATCCGGGGGCCACCTGCCACAGCCTGCTGCATGGCCGCGTCAAGATCGTGAAGGCGCGTCCCGACGGGGCCCAGTCCGTCCTGCGCTTCATCGGCCCGGGCGAGATGTACGGCACCGTCGCCGCCCTGATGGACCAGCCCTTCCCCGCCGACGCGGTGGCCGTTGTCGACAGCGTCGAGGTCCACTGGACGGTGGAGGCCATGCGCGGCCTGATGCAGCGCTTCCCCGCCATCGCCATGCGCTCGGCCGCCTCGGCCGGGTCGCGGCTGATGGAGCTGCAGGCGCGGCTGGGCGAGATGACCGCCGAGCGGGTCGAGCGCCGCATCGCCCGCGCCCTGGCCCGCCTCGCCCGCCAGGCCGGCCGCCGCACGCCCGAAGGCGTCGAGATCGACTTCCCCATCACCCGCCAGGATCTGGCGGAGAT
>DASPLM010000141.1:0-2680 GCA_035627575.1 Caulobacteraceae bacterium
GCCTGTTCCTGTGGCTGGGCCTGATGGTGCGCGCCATCTGGCCGGCGTTCAAGAAACCGGGCGAAAACAAGCACATGCTGGCACTGTTCCTGGTGGCCTCATCCGCGATCGCCATCTTCTGGGCTGCGGGCCTGATGTGGGACCGCCAGACCCACCTGGCGATGGCCGAGTACTGGCGCTGGTGGGTGGTCCACCTGTGGGTCGAAGGCTTCTTCGAAGTGTTCGCCACCGCCGTCATCAGCCTGCTCTTCGTGAAGCTGGGCCTGGTGCGGGCGCAGACCGCCAACGGCGCGGTGCTGTTCGGGACCATCGTGTTCCTGTTCGGCGGCGTGCTGGGGACCGCCCACCACTGGTACTTCGCCGGCACCCCGGTGTCGGTGATCGCCATCGGCTCGACCTTCTCGGCCCTGGAGGTCGTCCCGCTTGCCCTCATCGGCGCGGAAGCCTTCGAGACCTGGAGGCACTCCAGGGCCGCCCCGTGGGTCCAGACCTACAAGTGGCCGATCATGTTCTTCGTGGCGGTCGCCTTCTGGAACCTGCTCGGCGCCGGCGTCTTCGGCTTCATGATCAACCCGCCCATCAGCCTCTACTTCATCCAGGGCCTGAACACGACGGCCACCCACGCCCACAGCGCCCTGTTCGGGGTGTACGGGATGCTGGGCATCGGCCTGATGCTGTTCTGCTTCCGCGGGCTCGCCCGTCGCGAGGCCTGGAGCGACAGGCTGCTGGCCTGGACCTTCTGGCTGCTCAACGGCGGCCTGGCGGCCATGGTCTTCCTCTCGCTCCTGCCGGTGGGGGTCATCCAGGCCATCGCCAGCATCGAGCACGGCATGTGGTTCGCCCGCTCGCCCGAGGTCATCCACTCGCCGATCGTCGAGACCCTGGTCTGGATGCGCGTGCCCGGAGACATCCTCTTCGGCATGGGCGCCTTCACCCTGGCGGCCTTCGCCGCGAAGCTGGTGATCGGCTCCATGAAACCGCGCGCGCCGAAACTGCCTGAAGCCGTACCGCAAGCGGCCGAATAGACCACCACCACCGTGACTACCTGGGGCGGGAGGGCAGCGATGCTCCCCCGCCCCATCTCTTCTTCTGGAGTATCCCAGTGATCACTACGGCCGAGTCCATGCGGCGCCACACCGGCCCCGCCCTGTTCAGTTTCGGGTTCCGGCCGTTCTTCCTGTTCTCGGCGATCTGGGCGGCCGTGGCCGTTCCCATCTGGGTCGCCGCCCTCACGCTGGGCGACGGGACCGTCGGCGCGCTCGACGGCCGCACCTGGCACATCCACGAGATGCTATTCGGCTTCGTCGGCGGCGTGGTCGCCGGCTTCCTGCTGACCGCCGTGCCCAACTGGACCGGCCGCCTGCCCGTCACCGGCAGGGCGCTTGCCGGCCTCTTCCTGCTGTGGGTCGCCGGGCGCGCGGCCATGCTGGCCCCCGCCCACCTCGGCGCCGCAGCCGCGGTGGTCGACAGCGCCTTCCTGGCCGTGTTCGCCGCCGTGATCTGGCGCGAGATCCTGGCGGCGAAGAACCGCCGCAACCTGCCGGTCTGCCTGATGGTCTCTGTGCTGGCCCTTTCCAACATCGTCTTCCATCTGCGCGCCGTCTGGCCCGAAACGGGGCCCTATTCCGAGCGCGCCGCCGTGGCCGTCCTCATCGGCCTGGTCGCCCTGATCGGCGGACGCGTCACCCCCAGCTTCACCCAGAACTGGACCCGGGCTCAGGGACTCGACCGAAATCCGACCGCCTTCAACCGTTTCGACCAGGTCGTGCTGGCGCTGACCGGCATCGGTCTGGCCGCTTGGGTCGCCCTTCCGGAGACCCCCGTCACCGGCGCGCTGTTGCTGCTCGCCGGGGGCGGCAACCTGGCCCGCCTGGCGCGCTGGCGCGGCTGGCTTGCGGGCCGCGAGCCGCTCGTCTGGATTCTCCACGCCGGCTATGCCTGGGTCGGCATCGGACTGGTGCTGCTGGGGCTCGGCAGGATCACGCCTGTCCTCGTGCCCGCCACCGCGGGCGTGCACGGCCTGACCGCCGGCGCCATGGGCGTGATGATCCTGGCCATGATGACCCGCGCCACGCTCGGGCACACCGGCCGCCCGCGGGTGTCCGACACGACCACCCTGACGCTCTATGTGGTCGCCAATCTGGCAGCCCTGGTGCGGGTCGCCGCACCCTTCTTCGCGGAGGCCGCGAGCCATCTCCTCAGCCTTTCGGCGGCGCTCTGGGCCTTGGCCTTCCTCCTCTACGCCGCCCGCTACGGGCCGATGCTGGCCCGCCGCGCCATCTGAGTCGCACGGGCCGGCGCGGGGTTGCGCCAGGACAATGCGAGCGCTTCGCAGGCGGCGCAGGGTGGCGCCATGAACGCGAGCCAACTCCACCCCCCGGCCGCTCCCATGCCGGCCGACCTGTGCTGCTACGGCGAGGCCTTCTGCTGTCCGCCGGCCGAGATCCCCTGGTTCGACGTCCGCCGCCAGGCGCTCCGCCTGCTGGGCGTCGCGGCCGTGGGCCTCGGCGTCGCCGGGGCGGTCCTGCCGGTCCTGCCCACGACGCCCTTCCTGATCGTCGCCGCCTGGGCCTTCGCCCGCTCTTCGCCGCGGCTGCAGGCCTGGCTGCACCGCCACCCGCGGCTCGGTCCGCTGGTCCGCGGCTGGGAGGAGCGTCGCGCCATCCCGCGCCCGGCCAAG
>DASPLM010000142.1:0-3005 GCA_035627575.1 Caulobacteraceae bacterium
GAGCGCCTTGGTCCTCGGCCACGCCTCGCGCAGGGCGGCAGCGACCTCCAGAGGAAAGCGCAGGCGGTTTTCCAGCGCGCCGCCGTACCGGTCGGTCCGCCTGTTGCTCAGCGGAGAGGCGAACTCGTGCAGGAGGTAGCCGTGGGCGGCGTGCAGTTCCACCACGTCGAAACCGGCGCGATCGGCGCGGCGGGCGGCGGCGGCGAAGGCCTGCTTCACCCGCTCCAGCCCGGTCTCGTCCAGGGCCTGGGGGACGTGCCAGCCGTCCTTGAACGCCTCGGCGGACGGGGCGAACGGAACCCAGCCCCCTTCCTCCACGCCGACCTTCGCCGGCCCGTCCTTGAAGGGCGAGCGCGTGGAGGCCTTGCGGCCGGCGTGGGCCAGCTGGACGCCGATACGGGCGCCCGAATAGGTGCGGATGCCATCGATGATCCTGCGGAAGGCGTCTTCCTGGGCGTCGTTCCACAGGCCGGTATCGTCCGGCGAGATGCGGCCCTCGGGCTCGACGCCCGTGGCCTCGGCGACGACCAGGCCGGCCCCCGACAGGGCGAGGGAGCCGAGGTGCTGGACATGCCAGGGCTGGGGTACGCCATCGATGGCCGAGTACTGGCACATGGGCGCGATGGTGATGCGGTTGGCGAGCCGGAGCGGTCCGACGGCGATCGGCGAGAACAGGGCTGACATGGAGACGTCCGTGCGGTGAGAGGGCGCCGCGCCCGTTCTTCCGCGGGCGCCGGCCCTCCGCAGGTGGGGTCGACAGCCGTAACCGCAACGGGAACAGATGCGGAAAAAAGCGACGGCAGCGCCTTGGCCGCAGCGGCGAAAACGCATGTCGATGTGTCGATTCGAACAGGGGAGCAGGTCATGAGAAGCTGTGCCCAAACAGCATGTTGCGCCAGCCCCCCTCCTCCCCCGCTCGCGGCGGCGATCGGGGGAGGTGGACGCGAAGCGGACGGAGGGGGCGAGCCGGGAGCGCCGCGCGCTGCAACCTTCCCCCTCCACCACCCTTCGGGCGGTCCCCCTCCCCAGTCGCTGCCGCGACAGGGGGAGTTGAGGCGTCACTCCTCCGCCGCCTTCCCCCGCCGCCGGAACCGCGGCCCGGCGCTCTTCTCGCCCTTGGCCTTCCTGGTGATTTCCCTCAGCTTGCGGCCCTGCATCACCGACATCGGCGCGGCCAGGTCGCCCTTGTCGGCGTCGCCGAAGGCGCGGCCGTAGGTCTTGATGCGCTCCGCCACCGAGCCGAGGAACTCGTCCTCCCACTCCGACAGCTCCACGCCCGTGCGGGCGGCGATGCGCCTGGCCTTCTTCAGCGCGCTGATGGCGGCCTTCTTCACCCGCTCGCGCTCGGTGGGCTGCGGCTTGGCCTTGGAAGACGAAAAGGACGAGCCCTTGCGAGGCTCGTCCTTGGAACTCGCGGGCGTCTTGCGCCCGAACGTGCTGTTGCGCCCGAGGCCGGTTCCCGTCGTCTTGTCCTTGCGGCCGGGGACCGTGCGCTTCATGGCTGCCCGCTGGAATCTCGGGTCAGATTTCTCCGATGGCGGACAGGTAGAGGTCAAGGATCGCCTCTTCCTCCTGGCGCTTGGCCTTGTCCTGCTTGCGCAGGCGGACGACCTTGCGGAGGATCTTGGTGTCGAAGCCCTCGCCCTTGGCCTCGGCCATCACTTCCTTGATGTCGCCGGCGATGGCGGCCTTGTCCTCCTCGAGGCGCTCGATGCGCTCGATGATGGTCTTGAGCCGGCCCTGGGCCGTCGCGGTCATGACGTCGGGGTGGGAGGCGAAGGACGCGTCGTCGGCCATGGCGGCAGGCTCCGGGAAGGTCTGGAAGGTCGGCCTACCGCTAACCATGCGGACCGGCCGGGCTCAACCGCCGCCGGACGACTATCCGGGGAGTGCGACGCGCGGGCTGTGGATAAGCCTCAGCCCGCCTTCAGCGGCAGCAGTTCGCCGTAACGCTGCTGCACCAGCACCTCGGCGGTTCGACCCCCGGCGCGCGCCTTGGCGGCGAGGCGCAGCGCCGCCTCCTCGGCGTCCACCCGGTAGTGGAAGCGGCCCCAGCGCCGGCCGCCGGCATGGATCCGCCACCACCCGTCGGGGCAGTAGAACACGGTGATCTGCTGATCGGACTTGGACACGAGACGCTCCCCCGGCGGACCCCGACATCGGGTCCCGGCCGGCGCAAACGCCTCTAGAAGCGATCGGTTGCAGGATTGCGACAGCGCCGACTGTCGCTGCGACGATTAACCCTGCCGCCGCGCCGCGATCCACGTCTCCACGTTCTGGCGCAGCTTGGCCAGCGGCACGACGCCCGAGCCCAGCACCACCTGGTGGAACCCCTTCAGGTCGAACTTCGGCCCGAGCTCCTTCTGCGCCTGCTCGCGCAGGGCCAGGATGTAGAGGCCGCCGGAGTCGTAGGACGTCAGCTGGCCCGGCCACATGGCGACGCGGTCCGCCAGGTCCTTCGCGTCCTGCGGCGTGAAGCGGCCGGATTCCATGGCGTAGGCCTCGACCTGCTCGGCGGTCCAGCCGTAGAGGTGGATGCCCGGATCGATCACCATCCCCCGCGCGGGCCACAGCCGCCGCGCCGCCAGGGTGTAGTCGTTGTCGTAGATGCCGAGCTCCTCCGACAGCATCTCGGAGTAGCGGGCCCAGCCCTCGATATAGGCCCCGTTGAAGCTCAGCTTGGAGATGTCGCTCTTCGGCAGGGCGGCCGACGAAGCGAGCTGCATGTGGTGGCCGGGCCAGCCCTCATGCACGGCGGTGATGGCCGCCTGTGAGCGCCGCTCGCCGGCTACGTCGTCCAGGTTGATGCGATAGATGCCCGGCTTGGCCGGGTCGGGCGACACCACGTAGTGCGAGCTGACGCCCGAGCCCTTCATGAAGTCGGGGAACGGCTCGACCACCAGGGGCTGGCTCGGGACGGTGGCGAAGGCCTGCGGCATGACCTTCTCGGCCCGGGAGGCGATCTCCCGCGAATAGGCCAGCAACTCCGCCTCGTCCTTGAAGCG
>DASPLM010000143.1:0-2786 GCA_035627575.1 Caulobacteraceae bacterium
AAGGCCAGCAGGCTCTTCAGGGTGTTCATCCACGGTCCGGGCCGGGGCATGCGACGCGCCAGCGCCGGCGACAGGCTGAGCGCCAGGTAGGGCAGGGCGAAGCCGAGGCCCAGCATCAGGAAGACCACGACCGCCTCGCCCGCCGAATGGGTCAGGCCGTAGCCCACCGCCTCGGTCATGAAGGGCGCGAAGCAGGGCGCCGCGACCACCACCGCCAGGGCCCCGGTCAGGAACGAGCCCAGCAGGCCGCCGTAGCGGTTCCACGCGCCCGCGCCCTGCAGCGACATGCCCACGTGGTAGACGCCCGACAGGTTCAGCCCCACCGCCAGCATGACCAGCGCCAGGGCGCCCGTGGTCCAGGGCGACTGCAACTGGAAGCCCCAGCCCGCTGCTTCGCCCGCCGCCTTGGCCGCGACCAGCACGAGCGCCAGCACGACAAAGGCGGTCAGCACCCCCGCGGTGAAGGCCAGGCCGTCGCGCCTCGCCTCGGCCGGGGCGTGGGCGTGGCCGGCCAGGGCCGCGGCCTTCATCGCCAGCACCGGGAAGACGCACGGCATCAGGTTCAGGATCAGCCCGCCCAGCAGGGCCAGAGCCATGGCCAGCGGCAGGCCGAGCGCCCTGGGCGCCGGCGCTTGCCTCGCGGTGACGGGCGCGGCCGGTTCCGGCGCGGCGACGGCGATCCTCAGCGGCTCTGCAGGACCCAGCCCGCTCGCTTCCACCGGCAGGGGACCCGGCACGGCCTCGATGGGCCAGGCGCCGTCCTTCGTCGCCAGCAGGCCGGTGACCGGCCCGGCCAGCGTCCCGGTGAGGTACTTGCCCGGCTGCAGCATGAGGGTCAGCCCGCCCGGGCCGCGCTCGATGGCCTGTGGGGCGGCGTGCTTCACGAGGCCGGGCTTGTCGGCGAAGAAGTAGGCGCCGTCGGCGTCGGCGGCGGGCAGCGGCCCGTCGACGGCGGCGATCTTCAGCACCCCGTTCTCGAGCGTGGCGAAGGCGCGGACGCCGGCGGGCCTGGGCGCAGCGGCGACCGCGCGGGCGATGGCCGCGCCGTGGTTCGGGTCGGGCCGCACTTCGGCGCCCACGGGCACCACCACCGACAGGTCGGCGAACTCGGGCACGCAGATGTCCTTGCACACCAGCACCGTGGCCTTGGCCGCGAGCGCCACCGGCTGGCCGGGGCGCGCGTTGGCCGGCACCGTCACCGGCATGGGCAGGAGCACGTCGCCCTCCCAGCCGTAGGTCATCAGCGGGCCCTCGGGCATCAGGCCGGGGCGCGGCCAGACGATCCCGCCGACCTTCCAGCCGGCCGGGACGGTCCAGGCCAGTTCGGCCGGCAGGCCCGCGTCGCCGGCGTTCTTCCAGTAGGTGTGCCAGCCGGGCGCCAGCCGCACCCGCAGCGCCACGTGCACCGTCGAGCCCGGCGCCGCCTCGGCCACGCCGGACAGCAGCTCAAGTTCCACCCGCTCGCTGCGGAACGGCTCGGCCCGCGCCGGCGCCGTCGTCAGCGCCCAGGCGGCGGCCAGCAGGATGAGAAGACGAAGCAACACGCGCGACCTCGGAACGCCCCGGCCGCAGCTATAGGCCGGGCGGAGGCGGAGGTGAAGGCGAACAGGCGGACGTGGACCACGGCGAGGGTCAGTCCTGGCGCGGTGATCCCTTGAACCTCTTGGCGGAGCATCGCGCCCTCAGGTCCTGACGCTGTCAAGGACGCGAGCTTCGCTCGCGCAAGCGGAGCTTGTGAGGCCCGGAGGGCCTCATCCTTGACTGCGTCAGGACCGGGCGCACCATTCCATCAAGAGGTCAGGGGCGGGTGTGTTCAAGCCCGTGAGGGCCGCCCCCCCCTTTCCCTCTCCTTCAGGAGAGGACGCGAGCCCTTGCGCAGCAAGGGGAGCGGGTGACGCGTCGGCCGGCGCACCACGTCCAACCGCGGCGGCGACGCCGTCGCGCACCGGACATGCCTCCCCCGGGTCCGCAGCGCGTCCCCGGGCCCTCCCAAGGGAGGGCGGGAAAGGGCAGCCATCCCCCTCGACACCGCCGCCGCGCCAGGCATCATGCACACGCGTCAAAGGGGGAGGCCGCATGTCCGGCACGTTCGACGACCTGGTGGTCGGCCAGGTGATCCAGCTCGGGGTCGCCATGCTGGACCGCCGCGCCGTGGAGGGGTTCTGCCACCTGTTCGCGCCCGACTGGGACATCGAGCAGGGCGCGCCCGACGCCATGGTCTACGCCATCTGGTCGCGGCTGGAGATGGAGGCGGGCGCCGACTACCCGTCCGGCAAGCGGCTGGCGGTCGACGCCCTGCGCTGGGTTCGAAACCCGCCCATCGGCGAACTGCTCCGTGGACGGATGACCATCATGGGCCTGGATCCCGTCGGCGAGGCCAAGGGCGTGGTCATCGCCCAGCACGACCTGCTCGACGAGGCGGGCCGGCTGGTGTTCTCGTGCCTGACCCGCTCCGTGGTGGGGCGGATCGGCTAGACGCCGCCGCTTCAGGAGCCGCTCGCCGTCGTCTCGCGATCAATCCAGGCGGCGAAGGCGGACACGCGCACGAAGCTCTCCACGACGCCGTACAGCCCTTCCGGCCCGCCCCTGGTGTCCTGGCTGGAACTGACGCCGGCGATGGCCCAGCCGCCGGGCGTGGCGACCAGGGCCGGACCGCCGCTGTCGCCCGGGCCGCTGATGCCCTCCAGCCTCAGCGCCGCGCTCTTCTCGCCCGGCCCGTCGAAGCGCCAGTACAGCCGCCCGCCCTCGGCACGATCGACCACGTTCTCGGCCACGCGGAAGACGCC
>DASPLM010000144.1:0-3851 GCA_035627575.1 Caulobacteraceae bacterium
CGCTGGCCACCGCCTCGCGCAGCAGGTCGCGGCCGGTGCGCGCGCGAATCCAGGCCTCAGCCACCGGGAGCAGGGCCTTCAGGTCGGCCTTCTCTACACCCTGCTTCTGCAGCTTCGACAGCATGCCCATGGCGTCGGCCATGGCCGCGCCGGAGACGCCGCCGGCGCTCTTCATCAGCCCGCCCAGCAGCCCGCCGCCCTTCACCCGGCCGTCGGGCGAGGCGGCCAGTTCCCGGGCGCCGGGCACGGCGGCATAGATCTGGTCCACCGGCGCGCGGTCGGCGTGTTTGTCGAGCAGCCCCAACGCCCCGGCCAGCGTGGCCCGCACCTGGGCGGGATCGAGCCGGGTGCGCAGGGCGCCCTCGGCGATGAGGTCGTCGATCGAGGTCATCGGAGGTTAACGCATCTGCTGGCTTGACGGCTGCATAGCGGGCGAAGCCGTTCGATCACAAGGGATTGCGGGATCGAACCCGCTGCCGCGGCATTAACCGGTCTGGTCGCGAACAGTGCGACCGTCGGCGGGCGTAGCGTTCCCTCCGACCTCGTGACTGGAGAGCGTGGATGCGTCTCACCCTGTTTGGTTTCAACGTCCTGGCCCTCGCGATGCTCGTCGTGCCGGCGTTCCTGATCTTCAACGCCACCCACGGCCTGTCCGACCAGTCGTGGGGCGGGTTCCTGGGCCTGTTCGGTTTCGGCTCGCTCGCCTGCCTGACCGCCATGGCCTTCCTCAGCCGCCGCAACCCGGCGCGGGTGCCGCAGCGGGCGCTGCTGCTGCTGAGCTTCGGCCTGGTCATGCTGGCGGTCGGATTCAGTTGGCTGTTCATGGTCTCGCTCTCGGCCTGAGCGGGTTCGTCCGCCATGGGCGCATCCGGAGCCTTGTTCCCGTGCGTGATGCGGCGCGACCGCGCCCTGTTCCGCCCGCCCTGCCTGCGCCATGGAAGTCACTGAACCGACCGACGTTTCACGTGAAACACGTCGAATCCGGTCGTGATTCGCGCCCGCTGCGACGCCCCTGCCCCTTCCCACCGCCGCGGAAGTCGTTCTAGCCTCGCGGTCACCCTGAGGAGGGCCGATGCGCAGAGGGATCCTGGCCGCCGTCGCCGTGCTGTGGGCGCTCGCCCTCGCGCCCCTGGCGCACGCCCAGGCCGCCGCCCCCCTCGCCGAGGCCGCTGCCGCCGCGGCCCCGTCGGCCGAGCGGGCCCGCCTCAATCAGCGCGTCTTCGACCGCGTCTGGCGCACGGTCGACCAGTCCTACTACGATCCGCAGACCCACGGCGTGGACTGGCGGGCCATGCGGGACCTGTACCGGCCGCGGGCGCTGGCGGCGGCGGACGAGCGGGGACTGTACGTGGTCCTCGGCGAGATGCTGGACCGGCTGGACGACGCCCATGCCAATGTCCTGTCCCCCACTGCCACCCGCTACGAGGCCAACCGCGACAAGCCCCGACCGCAGCTGGGCGTGCTGCTGCTGCGCACCGACGGCCGCTACCTGCTGGAGGACGTCCGCACCGGCTCGCCGGCCGAGGAGGCGCGCGTGGAGCTGGGCTGGGAGGTGCGGAGCATCGACGGCAGGCCCTTCTTCCCCGGGCTGTCCCTGGAGCCCGGCGTGCCCGTGGCGGTGGAGTTCGTCGACAGCGCCGGCGCCGTGCGGCCGATGCAGCTGACGCCCCGGCTGATGGAGCCGCCGGTGCGCCGCCGCGCCGCCTGGAAGGACGGCGTGATGGTGCTGACCTTCGACGGTTTCGATCCGGGCGTCGGCCGGTGGGTGGAGAACCAGCTGACCGGCCTGCCGACCGGGACCGCCGTCGTGCTGGACCTGCGCAACAATCGCGGCGGTCTGCTGTCCGAAGCCAACGACGTGCTCAGCTGCTTCCTGCCCGACGGCCTGAAGTGGGCCCAGTACCGCACCCGCCGGGGGCAGGAGGCGATGCTGACTCTCAAGCGCGCCTGCAAGCCCTTCCGCGGACCGCTGGCCGTGCTGGTCAACGGCGCCAGCCGCAGCGCCGCCGAACTGGCGCCGGCGGCGCTGCGTGAACAGGGGCGCGCCGTCATCGTCGGGCGCCGCACCGCCGGCGACGTGCTGATCTCGACGGAATGGAAGCTGCCCGACGGCGGCGAAATGAGCCTCAGCGTGGCGGACATCCGCATGGCCGGGGGCGCCCGGCTGGAGGGCAGCGGCGTCGAGCCCGACATCGCCGCCACCACCACCCTGGAAGATCGCCGCTCCGGCCGCGACCCGGCGCTGGACGCCGCCGTCGAGGCCGTAAAGCATCCCCAGAAACTCCCCGCGCAGGCGAGTTAAGCCCGGCGCCCGCCGGCGAGAATCGGTCATCCTCGGCCGGTGGCGGCGAGGCTGGCATGGCGGGACATTCCACGATCCGACGAACCGGAGACCTGCGGGACGGCGCGCCCCTCTGCGAGGTTCTGCTGTGGAATGCGCTCCGCCACGGCCGCCTGCGCTGCCTGACCTTCTGGCGCGAACATCCGGTGGCCGGCCACTACGCCGACTTCGCCTGTCCCGAACTGCGGCTGGTCATCGAGGTGCAGGGCGCGCGCCCCCGCCATGCCGACGAGATCGTCCGCGACGACTGGCGCGCCGAGGCGCTGGAAGCCGCGGGCTGGCAGGTGATCCGCTTCACCAGCGCCCAGGTGATGGAGGACCTCGGCGCCGTCCTGGCCGCCATCGAGGCCGAAGCCCGGATCATCCGTGGCGTGACCATCCCGCCGGCCGAGACCGTGGCGCTGCTCGCCGCCCACGCCCCGGCGTAGGCCGTCCTAGCTTTCCACCACCCGTACCTTGCCCGCCGTCTCGCGCGCCCTTTCGCGGGCCTGCTCCACGTCCTCGCCACGCGCCAGGGCCACGCCCATGCGCCGACGCTCGAAGCTCTCCGGCTTGCCGAACAGGCGCAGGTCCGCGTCCGGCACGGCCAGGGCCTCGGCCACGCCCTCGAAGGCGACGCCGCGGGCCTCGACGCCGCCGTAGATCACCGCACTGGCGCCCGGTGAGCGCAGGCTCACGTCTGCCGGCAGCCCCAGGATGGCGCGGGCGTGCAGGGCGAACTCCGACAGGGTCTGGCTGGCCAGGGTCACGAGGCCGGTGTCGTGCGGGCGGGGGCTTACCTCCGAAAACCACACCTGGTCGCCCTTCACGAACAGCTCGACGCCGAAGATGCCGAGCCCGCCCAGCGCATCGGTGACCTTGCCGGCGATCTCCTGCGAGCGCGCCAGGGCGGCGGGGCCCATCGCCTGCGGCTGCCAGCTCTCGACATAGTCGCCCTTCACCTGGCGATGGCCGATGGGCTGGCAGAAGTCGGTGCGCACCGCGCCGTCCGCGCCGCGCGACCGCACCGTCAGCAGGGTGATCTCGAAATCGAAGTCGATGCGGCCCTCGACGATCACCCGCGCCTCGGCCACGCGGCCGCCGGTCAGGGCATAGTCCCAGGCGGTGGGGACCTCCTCGGGAATCTCGACGTAGGACTGGCCCTTTCCCGACGAGGACATCACCGGCTTTACGAAGCACGGGAAACCGACCCTGGCTGCGCCCGCGGCCAGTTCCTCGGCGGAGGAGGCGAAGGCGTAGGGGCTGCACGGCAGGCCCAGCTCCTCGGCCGCCAGCCGGCGGATGCCCTCGCGGTTCATGGTCAGCTGGGTCGCCCGGGCGGTGGGGATGATCGTGGCGATGCCGTCACGCTCGACCTGGGCCAACACCTCGGTGGCGATGGCCTCGATCTCCGGCACGATCAGGTGCGGCCGCTCGACATACGACTGGCCCTTGCCCGACGAGCTCATCACCGGCTTCACGAAGCAAGGGAAGCCGGTGGTGCGGTCCGCGGCGTCGGCCAGCTCGGCTT
>DASPLM010000145.1:0-2417 GCA_035627575.1 Caulobacteraceae bacterium
CCCGAGGGCGCCTTCTACGTCTATCCCTCGATCCGCCAGCTGATCGGCAAGACCACCGAGAACGGCCAGGTCATCGGCAGCGACGAGGACTTCGCCCGCGAGCTGCTGACCGCCGAGGGCGTGGCCGTGGTCCACGGCGAAGCCTTCGGGCTCTCGCCCCACTTCCGCGTCTCCTACGCAACGTCCACGGACGTGCTGGAGGAGGCCTGCCGACGCATTCAGAGGTTCTGCGGCGGGCTGCGGTAGGGGCGGTCTCGACCGCCACCCACCACTACCGTCTTTCACGGGCAGAGGGGAGCGCCAGCGACCCGGCGACCCGAGAACCGAGCAGGTCCCAACCCAAACGCTCCGAGAGAACGCCGGCTGCGAGCGTAGCGCTGGCTGGGCCCCGGGTCTTCGGTCGCTGCGCGCCCTATCGCCCGGGAATGACGGCAGAGGTTGGTGGGTGTGGTGGGCGGTTACGCCCGCCGGCTGACCGCAAAGTCGGCCAGGCTTTCCAGCGCCGTGCGCCAGTCGCTGGCGGGCAGGACCGCCAGCGCCGCCTTGGCGGCGTCGGCGTACTCGGCCGCCAGGTCCAGGGTCGACTCCAGCGCGCCGGTGCCGACGATCAGCTCGCGGGCGCGGCGGAAGTCGCCCTCCTGCTGGTCGTGCACGCCGATGGCGCGCTCCCAGAAGGCGTCCTCACGGCCGCGGGTGCGGGCTACCGCCAGCAGCAGCGGCAGGGTCACCTTGCCCTCGCGGAAGTCGTCGCCGGCGTTCTTGCCCAGCGTCTCGGAGTCGGCGGCATAGTCCAGCGCGTCGTCCACCAGCTGGAACGCCAGGCCGAGGCTCATGCCGTAGTCGCGAAGCGCGGCGATGGTCTCGTCGGAGGCGTCGGCGGACACGCCGCCCGTCTCGGCGGCGGCGGCGAACAGCTCGGCCGTCTTGGCGCGCAGGATGTCGAGGTAGACCGCCTGGTCCAGCGCCAGGTCGCGCGAGCGCGTCAGCTGCAGCACCTCGCCCTCGGAGATCACGCTGGAGGCGTGGGCGAGGATGCGCAGGGCGCGCAGGGAGCCGGTCTCGACCATCAGTTCGAAGGCGCGGGCGAACAGGAAGTCGCCGACCAGCACGCTGGAGGCCGAGCCCCAGATCAGGTGGGCGGCCACCTTGCTGCGGCGCATCTCCGAGCCGTCGACCACGTCGTCGTGCAGCAGGGTGGCGGTGTGGATGAACTCGACGGCGGCGGCCAGCTTGGCGGCGTTCTCCCCGCCTCCGCCCACGGCGCGCGCAGCGGCCGCGGTCAGCAGGGGGCGCAGGCGCTTGCCGCCGGCGGCGATCAGGTGGTCGGCCAGGGCCGGGATCACCGGCACGTCGCTCTGCATGCGTTCGCCGATCAGCGCATTGACGCGCGCCATGTCCGGCTTCGCAAGCCGCACCAGGGCGTCGACGTCGCCTGCGGGACGTTCGGCCGCGACGTCTGCTGCTTCCAAACCACCTACTCCGAGAGATTGGTCCGGGACGTCTGGCGCGTCCCTTCCTTCGCGGCGCACAATGGTTACCTGCCCTTCAGGGGTCAAGCCGATCCCTCCTCCGGAATCCATCTTCATGACCGACAACGCACCAGACACGGCCGAGGTCACCGACGACCGCCTGCTCGACGGACGGGTCCGCCTGCTGCAGCCCGCCAAGGGCTATCGCGCGGGCATGGACGCGGCCCTGCTGGCGGCCGCCTGCGACGCCCGTCCGGGCGAGCGGGTGCTGGAGGCGGGCTGCGGCGCGGGGGCGGTGCTGTTCCAGGCCGCCAGCCGTTCGCCGGAGGCCCGCTTCGTCGGCGTGGAGCGTGACCCGGCGGCCCTGGCGCTGGCCGGGCGCAACGTCGGGCTGAACGAGGCGCGGGACCGGGTGTCGGTGCGGGCGGGCGACGTGGGGCGAGGCTTCGCCGGCCAGGGCTTCCTGGCGCCGGGCGAGCCGCCGTTCGACATCGCCATCGCCAACCCGCCGTTCTTCGACGATCCCGGCGCGATCCGTGGGCCCCATCCTTCCAAGCAGCAGGCGTGGATCGCCGACACGGGTTTGGACGCCTGGACGCGGTTCCTCCTCAAGGCCGTTCGTGAGGGCGGCCGGGTGGTGATGATCCACCGGGCCGAGCGCCTGTTCGACCTCATGGCCCTGCTGGGCGCCACGGCCGGCTCGTTCCAGGTGCGGGCGGTGCATCCCTTCGCCGACGCCCCGGCCAAGCGGGTGCTGGTCCGCGCGACGAAGACGGGCAAGGCGCCGCTGCAGATCCTGCCGCCCCTCGTGCTGCACGACCGGACGTCGGGGGAGAAGCACACCGCCGAAGCCGAGGCGATCCTGCGCGGCGAGGCCGCCCTGCCCTGGCTCTAGCCGGCGTACTCGCGCACGGCCTGGAGCGCGAGCTCGAGCCCCGCCAGTTCGTT
>DASPLM010000146.1:0-5306 GCA_035627575.1 Caulobacteraceae bacterium
CGGAACCGCGCTCGGCGCCACCGGCCCGGTCCGGTCGCTCCAAACCGTATCCGGGCCTGAGCTCATTCCGGTGGTCGTGGACGAGACCGGGGCGGCGGTCGTCGCCATGGACGAAGGGACGGGAGCCTACGTCCTGGCCGACCCGGACCTGCTCAACAACCACGGCCTGAAGTCCCTGGAGACCGCCGCCTCCGCCCGCGCCATTCTGCGCACCATCTGGGCGGGGGACGGCCCCGTCGCCTTCGACCTGACCCTGCACGGCTTCGGCAAGCCGCGCAGCGTGCTGCGGCAGATGCTGGAGCCGCCGCTGCTGGGCGCGACCTTCGCCCTGCTGCTGGCGGCCGGACTCGTGGCCTGGCAGGCCTTCGTGCGTTTCGGCCCCCAGCGCCGCCAGGGCCGCGCTCTGGCGCTGGGCAAGCGTGCCCTTGCCGACAACACCGCCGGTCTGGTGCGCCTTGCCCGACGCGAACATCGCATGGCCGAGCCGTACGCCCGACTGGTCCGCGCAGCGACCGCCCGGGCCGTGGCGGCTCCGCGCGACCTGGACGACGCGCAGCTGGACGCATTTCTCGACCGCTTCGGCCGCCAGGCCGGGGCGCACCAATCCTGGAGCGTCCTGGCCGCCGAGGCCCGGAGCGCCCGCAACCCCGCCGACCTGCTGCGGATCGCCCGCAGCCTGCACCGCTGGAAACTGGAGATGACCCGTGGACGTCAATGAGGTGAAGTCCATCGCCGAGCGCATGCGCGGCGAGATCGCCAAGGCCGTGGTGGGCCAGACCCAGACCGTCGACCTGATGCTGATCGCCCTGTTCGCCGGCGGGCACGTGCTGCTGGAGGGCCCGCCGGGGACGGCCAAGACCCTGCTGGCGCAGAGCTTCGCGCAGACGCTGGGGCTCAGCTACGGCCGCATCCAGTTCACCCCGGACCTGATGCCCGGCGACATCGTCGGCGCGAACCTTTTCAACTTTCAGACCAGCACCTTCACCCTCACCCGGGGTCCCGTGTTCTGTGAGCTGCTGCTGGCCGACGAGATCAACCGAACCCCGCCCAAGACCCAGGCGGCCTTGCTGGAGGCGATGCAGGAGCGTTCGGTCACCGTCGACGGCCAGCGGCACGCGCTGAGTGACCGCTTCACCGTCATCGCCACCCAGAACCCGATCGAGCAGCAGGGCACCTATCCCCTGCCCGAGGCCCAGCTGGACCGCTTCCTGTTCAAGCAGACCCTGACATACCCCTCGGCCGAGGAGGAGCGGGCCATCGTCAGCGCCCACGGCCTGCGCTCGGGCATGCCGGATCCGGCGGAACTGGGTGTGGCCCCGGTCGCCGACGGCGCTGGCATCGGCGCGGCCGTGGAGGCCGTGGCGCGGGTGCGCCTCACCGACGAGGTGGTGGGCTACATCGTCGACCTGGTGCGGGCCACGCGGACGTCGGGCGACATCGAGCACGGAGCCTCGCCGCGCGCCGCCGCCATGCTGGCCGTCGCCTCCCGCGCCCGCGCCGCCCTCGAGGGTCGCGACTACGTGATCCCCGACGACGCCAAGGCGCTGGCCCTGCCCACCCTGCGGCACCGGGTGATCCTGTCGCCGGCGGCCGAGATCGAAGGCCGCAAGGTCGACCAGGCGGTCGCCGCCCTGATCGAGCAGGTCGCGGCGCCGCGATGATCTATCCCACGCGCCGGGCTGTGCTGCTGGCGGCGGCGGGCGTGCCCGTCGCCCTGCTGGCGGCCGCCGTGGCGCCGCAGGTCTGGCTGGCGGGGCTCGGCTGGGCCCTGTTCGTGGCCGCGCTCATGGGCGCCGACGCCCTGCTCGGCCCGTCGCGCCGCCGGCTGGAGATGAAGGTCGACCGCCCGGCGCAGCTCGCCGTCGGCGTGACGTCGGCGATGGATTTCCACGCCCGCTTCCTCGGCCGTGCGCCGGCCCGCCTGGAAGTCGCGCTGGAGGGCGATTCCCGCCTC
Organism: Caulobacteraceae bacterium; assembly: GCA_035627575.1. Classification (GTDB taxonomy): domain Bacteria; phylum Pseudomonadota; class Alphaproteobacteria; order Caulobacterales; family Caulobacteraceae; genus JAEZEZ01. The sequence continues at coordinate 1,955 of DASPLM010000146.1, forward strand.
GGCCTCTCGCCCCAGCCGCTCTCGGGCCGGGTGTCGAACCGCATGAGCGACATCCGCTTCGACCTGACTCCCGAGCGTCGCGGCGAGGGCCTGCTGCACCGGCTGTGGGCGCGCTGGACGGGGCCGTTGGGCCTGGTGTGGAAGCAGCGCGCCGAGACCGTGGATCTGCCGCTGCACGTCGGCGCCGACATCCAGGGCGTCAAGGACGAGGCCATGCGCCTGTTCGCGCGCGACGCCCTGTTCGGCATCAAGGCCCAGATCGACGTCGGCGAGGGCGCCGAGTTCCACGCCCTTCGCGAGTTCCAGGCCGGCATGGACCGGCGCACGGTCGACTGGAAGCAGTCGGCCCGGCACGTGAAGCTTCTGGCCAAGGAGTTCCGCACCGAGCGCAACCACCAGGTCATCATGGCGCTCGACGCGGGTCGCGTGATGTGCGAGCCGGTCGGCGGCGCGCCGCGCATCGACCGCGCCATCAACGCCGCCCTGCTGATGGCCTTCGTCTGCCTCAAGACCGGCGACCGGGCGGGAATCTACGCCTTCGACGACAAGCCCCGCGCCAACAGCGGCCCCATGGCCGGCATGGGCGCCTTCCCCATGCTGCAGCGGCTGGCCGGCAGGATCGACTACTCCGCCGAGGAGACCAACTACACCTTCGGCCTGACCACCCTGTCGGGCACGCTGCAGCGGCGCTCGCTCATCGTCATCTTCACCGATTTCGCCGACCCGACCAGCGCCGAGCTGATGATCGAGAACGTCGGGCGGCTGATGGAGCGCCACCTCGTCCTGTTCGTGGTCATGCGCGACGAGGAACTGGAAGGCCTGGTCGGGGCCGAACCGCACCAGGCGGAAGACGTCGCCCGCGCCGTCGTCGCCGGCTCACTGCTGCGCGAGCGCGAGGTGGTGATCGGCCGCCTCCGTCGGCTGGGCGTGCACATCGTCGACGCGCCGCTCGACCGGATGGGCCCGTCCCTGCTCAACGCCTACCTCGACCTCAAGCGCCGGGACCTCCTCTGATGGCCGAGCTTCGACTGAAGAGCCAGCGGTTCCGCGAGGAGCGGGAGAACGACTGGCGCCGCCTCGAAAGCCTGATGGACAAGGTCGAGCGCCGCGGCGCCCGCTCCCTGACCGACGAGGAGATCCTGGCCGTCCCGGTGCTATACCGCGCCACCCTCTCCGGCCTGTCAGTGGCGCGCGCGACCTCGCTGGACCGCGGGCTGATCGACTACCTCGAGACCCTGTCGTCGCGGGCCTACTTCTTCGTCTACGGCGCGCGCTCGACCCTGCCCGAGCGCCTCGGCAGCTTCCTCGCGCGCGACTGGCCCAACGCGGTGCGCAGCCTGTGGCGCGAGACCCTGGCCTCGGTGCTGCTGATGGCGCTGGGCGCGGTGGTGGCCGCCTTCCTGATCCACTCCAACCCCGAGTGGTATTACTCCTTCATCCCGGCCGAGCTGGCGTCGGGGCGCGACTACACCGCCTCTACCGAGTCCCTGCGCGCGACCCTGTATGACGCGCCGAAGGGCGGCGGGCTGTCGGTGTTCGCCACCTTCCTGTTCACCCACAACGCCCAGGTGGCGATCCTGGCCTTCGCGCTCGGCTTCGCCTTCTGCCTGCCCACGGCCGTGCTGGTGGTTCAGAACGGCGCCATGCTGGGCGCCATGCTGACCCTGTTCATCAGCCGGGGGCTGGGCTTCGAACTGGGCGGCTGGCTGGCCATCCACGGCGTGACCGAACTGTTCGCCATCGTGCTGGCGGGCGCCGCGGGATTCCGCATCGGCTGGGCCGTGGCCTTTCCCGGCGACCGCAGCCGGCTGGACGCCGCCGCCGAGGCCGGGCGCACCGCCGCCACGGCCATGGCCGGCGTGGTGATCATGCTGCTCTTCGCCGGGCTGCTCGAAGGGTTTGGCCGCCAACTCATCACGAACGACTTCGCCCGCTACGGCATCGCCGCCGCGACGGCCCTGGTCTGGGGTCTCTACTTCTACGGCCCGCGCCGCAAGGAGGCCCCCCTTGGCGAAAGCTGACGCCCCCGCCGCGACGCCGGCCGAGGCCGCCAACCGGGTGCTGGTCACGCCCGAGGGTGTCGGCCTGCACCTGCAGATCGGCGACGCGGGCCAGCGAGCGGCCGCCTTCCTGCTGGATGGGCTGATCATCATCGGCTGCCTCGTCGTCCTGACCATCCTGGCCCTGTCCGGCGTCGCCGCGGCCGGGCTCAAGACCGGCGGGGAAGTGGCGGCCATCATCTGGCTGCTGGGCGCCTTCCTGCTGCGCAACGCCTACTTCATCTTCTTCGAGCTCTCGCCCCGCGCTGCGACGCCGGGCAAGCGCGTCATGGGCGTCCGTGTGGCCGCCCGCAGCGGCGGCCGCCTGCGCGCCGAGGCCGTATTCGCGCGCAACGCCATGCGCGAGCTTGAGGTCTTCCTGCCCCTGTCGGTGCTGTTCTCCCAGTCCGGCAGCGGCGACGTGGACAGCTGGATGTGGTTGCTGGGCGCGCTCTGGTGCTCCGTGTTCGTGCTCCTTCCCCTGTTCAACAGGGACCGGCTGCGCGCGGGCGACATCGTCGGCGGCACCTGGGTGGTGCGGGCGCCGCGGCAGAAGCTGGCGCCCGACATGGCCGACCATGCGGCCGAGACCCTGAACCGCAGCGCCTTCACGACAGCCCAGCTCGACGCCTACGGGGTCAAGGAGTTGCACGTGCTCGAGGACGTGCTGCGCCTGAAGGACCGCAAGACCATGCGCGCCGTGGCCGACCGTATCGCCACCAAGATCGGCTGGCGGTTCCGCGCCGACGAGGACGACTTCACCTTCCTCAGCGCCTATTACGCCGGACTGCGCGGCCGCCTGGAATCGCGCCTGCTGATGGGCCGGCGACGCCGCGACAAGCACGACGTCTGAGCGGGCGCCTATTCGAAGACGGCGGCCAGGTTCTCGTGGGCGACGCCCTCCTTGATCCCACGCAGTTCGAAGTAGATCGCCGCGATGCCCACGGACGAGATCACCGAGGTGAACACGCTGAGCAGCGGACTGACGACCACATTGACCAGCAGCAGGCCCTGCTGTGCGCCGGCCAGCGCCCCGGTTACGGCTCCGGACATGATGGTCAGGATCCAGGCTACGATCAGGTAGACGATGATCAGCAGCAGGATCGGCCAGCGGCACCCCTGCGTCAGGTCAAGGCTCCGGCCCATGCTCTCGAAGATGCCTCGCCGCTCCACCACCCGGGCCGGGACCATGACGATCCAGCATACCGCCAGCAGGATTCCCGGAACGACGAGCAGGAGCAGGCCCAGCGTCACGCCAATCGAGGACACGACGGCCATGATGACCAGCGGAACCACATGGCTGACGGCCACCC
>DASPLM010000147.1:0-11196 GCA_035627575.1 Caulobacteraceae bacterium
CGACGGGCGCAAGACCTGGGGCCATTCCATGGTCGTGGCGCCCTGGGGCGAGGTGATCGCGCGCCTGGACCACGATGAACCCGGCGTGCTGTTCGCGGAACTGGACCTGTCGCAGGTCGCCCGCGCCCGCACGGCGATCCCGCAGCTCGGCCACGAGCGGAGCTTCGTCGGGCCATGATCCGTTACGCGCTGCTGTGCGAGCACGACCACGGGTTCGAGGCTTGGTTCGCCAGCTCGGACGCCTACGTCGACCAGGCGGCCAGCGGGCTGGTGGAGTGCCCGTTCTGCGCCTCGAAGCAGGTCCGCAAGGCGATCATGGCGCCGGCCGTCCGGGGCACGAAGAAGACTCCCCCGCAGCCGGGGCCGCCGCCCGAGATGCAGACCATGGTCATGGAGGCGCTGCAGCAGGTGCGCACCCACGTCGAGGAGAACTTCGACTACGTCGGCGACGCCTTCGCCCGTGAGGCGAGGGCCATCCACGCGGGCGAGAGCGAGAACCGCGGAATCTACGGCGAGGCCACACCGGCCGAAGTGCGGGCGCTGAAGGAAGACGGCGTCTCTGTCGCCCCCCTGCCGCCCGCGCCGACTCCCAAGGCCCAGGTGAACTGACCCGCATGGCTGGGGGGCCGAGCTACGGTGATCTTGCCCGGGCCGGCCTGAAGGTCGGCTTCCTCGGCTTTGGCGGGCCGGCGGGCCAGATCGCGCTGATGCACCGGGTCTTCGTGGACGAACGCCGCTGGATCGACGAGCCGCGATACCTGCACGCGCTGAACTACTGCATGCTCCTGCCCGGACCCGAGGCCCAGCAGCTGGCTACCTACGTCGGCTGGTTGCTGAAGGGCGTGCGCGGCGGGGTGCTGCTCGGGCTGCTGTTCATCCTGCCGGGCGCTCTGGTGGTGGGGCTGCTGTCCTGGATCTACGCCGCCTGGGGCCGCACCGGCTGGTCCGAGGCGCTGTTCTACGGGATCAAGGCCGCCGTCGTGGCCCTGGTGTTCGAGGCGCTGGTCAAGGTCGGAAGGCGATCCCTGAAGGGGCCGGCCGACCTCGCCATCGCCGTCGCCGCCCTGGCGGCGCTGAGCCTGTTCTCGGTCCCATTCCCGCTCGTGGTGCTGGCCGCCGGGCTGATCGGCCTGTCGCGGGCGCGCCGGGGGGGCGTCGACTCAGAACCCGACGGCATCGAGCGCCGCCAGCCCTCCGTAGCCGGAGCCCTGAAAGCAGCTGCTGTCTGGGGCGGCGCCTGGCTGGCGCCCCTCGCGACCTCGTTCCTGGTTCTCGGCCCCGGCCACGTGGTGACCCAGGTCGGGCGGCTGTTCTCCACCCTGGCGGTCGTCACCTTCGGCGGCGCCTACGCAGTGCTGGCCTACGTCAAGCAGGAAGCCGTGGAGACCCACGGCTGGCTGTCCTCGGCCCAGATGATCGACGGACTGGGCCTGGCCGAGACCACCCCCGGGCCCCTGATCCTGGTCAACCAGTTCGTCGGCTGGATGGCCGGGTGGGGCGAGGGCGGCGTGGCGGTCGCCGTCGCCTGCGCCCTGATGGCCAGCTGGTGCACCTTCGCCCCGTCTTTCCTGTTCATCTTCGCCGGCGCGCCCTGGGCCGAGGCCCTGCGGCGCAACGCCCGGGCCAAGGGCTTTCTGGCGGGCGTATCGGCCGCCGTGCTGGGCGTGATCGCCCATCTCGGCCTGTGGTTCGCCCTCCACGTGCTGTTCGCCCGCACCGGCCAGGCCGCCGCCCCCTGGGGCGCGAGCGTGGACTATCCCGTGCTGGTCAGCTTCGATCCGGTCGCCGCCGCGCTCGCCGTCGCCGCGGCCTTCGCGCTGATGCGGCTGAAGTGGAGCGCGCCGGTGGTGATCCTGCTATGCGGCCTGGTTGGCCTGACCCTGGGCCTCCCGGAGATGCTCGCGTGACGCGCTGGAGACCCATGCACGAAGACGACGTCCGCCGCGTCGTCGACGTCGCCTCGGTATGCTACCCGCAGCACTACGAGGACATGGCCATCTTCCTTGAGCGGCTGCGGCTGTTTCCCGACGGCTGCCTCTCGCTGGAGACCGACGACGGACGCGTGGAGGGCTACATCCTCGCCTATCCCTGGACCGCCGGTGGCGCGCCGCCCCTGAACCAGCTGGTGCTGCGCCTGCCGGCGGAGGCCGACGTCCTATACCTGCACGACCTCGCCCTGATGCCGGAGATGCGCGGGCACGGCCACGCTGCGGCTGGACTGGAGCGGGTGGTCCACGTCGCCGACGGGAGGCCGGTGACCCTCGTCTCGGTGAACGGGACGGTCCCGTTCTGGAGCGGCCTGGGCTTCCAGGTCGTCGATACGCCGGCCCTGCGCGACAAGCTCGCCAGCTACGGCGAGGACGCGCGCTACATGGTCCGCCGCTAGCGCGGCTTCTCGACCACGATCATGTAGTTGATGTCGGTGTCGCTCGACATCGACCAGCGGTCCGCCAGCGGGTCGTAGGACACGCCGTAGGGGCCGCGCACGTCCAGCGCCTCGTCCGCCAGGAAGCCCTTGATCTCGTCGGGCCTGAGGAACTTGGACCAGTCGTGGGTGCCGGGCGGCAGCCAGCGCAGGACGTACTCGGCGCCGATTTTGGCCAGGGCCAGGGCCTTGAGGGTGCGGTTCAGGGTGGCGACGATCATGATGCCGCCGGGCGCCACCAGGCGGGCGCAGGTGCGCAGGTACTCGCCCGGGTCCTCGACGTGCTCGATGACCTCCATGTTCAGCACCACGTCGAACGGGCCGGCGCCCTCGGCGGCCAGCTGTTCGGCGGTGACGGCGCGGTAGTCGATCCCCAGCCCCTGCGGCTCGGCGTGGGCCTTCGCCGTGCCGATGTTGCGGGGCGAGGCGTCGGCGCCCGTGACCCTGAACCCCAGCCGCGACATGGGCTCGGACAGCAGCCCGCCGCCGCAGCCGATGTCCAGCAGGGAGAGGCCCTCGAACGCTCGGCGCGCCCTGGGGTCACGCCCGAACCGCCGCGCCGCCTCGTCGCGGATGAACGCCAGTCGCGTCGGGTTGAATTTGTGCAGCGGCGCGAACTCGCCGCGCGGGTCCCACCATTTCTCGGCCAGGGCGGAGAAGCGGGCGACCTCCTCCGGATTGACGCTGAAACCGCTGGCGTGCGCGGCGTCTTGATCAGGGGCTAGCCCCTGCGCGGGCGTGTGATTAGAAGCGGCCATTGCGCCTCCGACATGACCGGCCTTCCGCCGCGTTTCAAGAGCGCGCGGGGACGATGCGCACATGAGCCGGCTGGTGATGAAGTTCGGAGGGACGTCGATGGCGACCCCGGAACGCATCCGCAAGGCCGCCGCCATCGTGGCCGGCGAAGTCGAGAAGGGCCGCAAGGTGGCGGTGGTGGTCTCGGCCATGGCCGGCAGGACCAACGAGCTGGTCGCCTGGGCCGACGTGCTGGGGCCAGCGGCGCAGGGCCTGCCGTCCATCGACGACGAGTACGACGCGGTGGTCGCCTCGGGCGAGCAGGTGACCTCCGGCCTCCTGGCCATCGCCCTGCGCAACATGGGCCTGAACGCCCGCTCCTGGATGGGCTGGCAGGTCCCGATCCTGACCGACGACAGCCACAGCCGGGCGCGCATCGTCGACATCCCCGGCGAGCGGCTGGGCGCCGCCATCGACGGCGGCGAGATCGCCGTGGTCCCGGGATTTCAGGGGGTCACGCGGGACGGGCGCATCACCACGCTCGGCCGCGGCGGTTCCGACACCTCGGCGGTGGCGGTGGCCGCGGCGCTGAAGGCGGCCTGCGACATCTACACGGACGTGGACGGCGTCTACACCACCGACCCCCGCATCGAACCCAAGGCGCGGCGCATGCCGAAGATCTCCTACGAGGAGATGCTGGAGATGGCCTCGCTGGGGGCCAAGGTGCTGCAGACCCGCTCGGTCGAGCTGGCCATGGCCCACCGGGTGCCGGTGCGGGTCCTCTCCAGCTTCGCCGAAGGACCCGCCGGCCCCGACCAGGGCACCCTTATCTGTGACGAGGACGAGATCGTGGAACAGCGCATCGTGAGCGGCGTGGCCATGAGCCGCGACGAGGCCAAGGTCACCCTGTTCGGCGTGCCCGACCGCACCGGCGTGCCGGCCGAGATCTTCTCGCGCCTGGCCGACGCCAACCTGAACGTGGACATGATCGTCCAGTCCCAGGCCCGGACGGCGGCGACCACCAACATGATCTTCACCGTGGGCCGGCGCGACGCCAGGGCGGCGGTGGAGCTGATGAAGCAGGCCCAGGGGACGATCGGCTTCGAGGAGGTCCGGGTCGACGAGGACGTGGTCAAGGTCTCGGTCGTGGGCGTGGGCATGCGCAGCCACGCGGGCGTGGCCAAGACCATGTTCCAGGCCCTGGCCGACAAGGGCATCCAGGTGCAGGCGATCTCGACCTCGGAGATCAAGATCAGCGTCCTGATCGAGTCCGCCTACGCCGAACTGGCGGTGCGGGCCCTGCACGCCGCCTACGGGCTGGCCGACGCGGCCTAGCGGATGCCGGGCGACGCCCTTCTTCGTTGCCGCGTATGTGGAGCCCTGACAGAGGAGCCGCCGTATGGCGACGACGGGCGGTCGCCGGACTTCTGGTTCTGTCCCTGTTGCGATGTCGAGCATGGCTACCAGGACTGCCAGTCCAGCGCGGCCGCGGTTTTCCGGCGGGGTTGGCTGGCCCGCGGCGGCCGGTGGAAGCGGCCGAGCCTCGACCTGGAGAAGCTGAGCCTGGTCGTTCAGTTGTCGCGCAGGCCGGAGGGCTACCGCGACGACTAGGGCTTCTACGACCGTTTCTGGCGTGTTTCACGTAAACATTGAATGATTTCAACAGCTTAATGGCGCAGGCGAACACGGCTCGGCGCCGTCGCATCGCGCACAGGAACAGGGCTCCGCAGCCCTGCATGGCGGGCGTCAGCCCAGCCAGTCCGCCGCCGTCTCCCGTCCCAGCATCTCGTCGTAGGTGGGCCTGGGCCGCACCACGGCCCAGCGGTCGCCGTCGACCAGGACCTCGGCGGCGAGGGGGCGGCTGTTGTACTCGCTGGCCATGGCCGCCCCGTAGGCGCCGGCGCTGAGGAAGGCCACGAGGTCGCCGGCCTGCAGCGGGGGCAGGAGGCGGTCGCGGGCGAAGGTGTCGCCGCTCTCGCAGACCGGGCCGACCACGTCGTAGGGCCGCGCCTCGCCGGTGCGGGGGACCACCGGGCAGATCTCGTGGTGGGCGTCGTAGAGCGTGGGCCGCAGCAGGTCGTTCATGGCCGCGTCCAGCACCAGGAAGGTCGGCCCGCCGCCGGCGCGGCGGTTCGCCTGCACCACGCGGGACAGCAGCACCCCGGCGTTGGCGGCGATGGCGCGGCCGGGCTCGACCGAGACCTCCAGCCCCATCCCGTCCAGCATCCGTCGCGCCAGGGCGCCGAGGTCGGCGGGCGGCGGCGGTTCGGGGTGGTTGAAGTAGGGGACGGCCAGGCCGCCGCCCAGATCGACGCGGCTGACGGGCAGGCCCTCGCCGCGCAGCAGCGAGACCAGGTCCCGCATCACCGTCCAGGCGGCCTTGAAGGGGGCCAGCTCGGTGATCTGGCTGCCGATGTGGCAGCCCACGCCGCGGGGGTCGAGCCAGGGGTCGTCGTGGGCCCTGCGGTACAGGTCGATGGCCTCGTCCAGCCCGACGCCGAACTTGTCGTGGGCTTGGCCGGTGGTGATCTTGGCGTGGCCGCCCGCGCCCACCCCGGGATTGACCCGGAACACCACGATGGGCCGGGCGCCCGCCGCGGCGGCCAGGGACGACAGCCGTTCCAGCTCGGGCGCCGACTCGACGTTGATCTGCAGGCCCGGCCGGGAGAGGGCGAAGCGCAGCTCGGCATCGGTCTTGCCCATGCCGGAGAAGATGATCCGCCCCGGCGGGACGCCGGCCGCCAGGGCCCGGCGGATCTCGCCTTCGGACACCGTGTCGGCGCCCGCCCCCTCGGCGGCCAGCACCTTCAGCACCGACAGGTTGCCGTTGGCCTTCACCGCATAGGCCACGGTCCCGCCGCCCCAGGCGAAGGCGTCGCGATAGACGCGGAAGTGCCGCCGCAGGGTGGCGGCCGAATAGACGTAGGTCGGCGTGCCGACGGCCGCAGCGATGGCGGTGAGCGGGATGGACTCGGCGTGCAGTTCGCCGTGCTGGAGGTCGAAATGGTTCACGGGGCGGAGATAGGGCGGATCGTCATGCCCGCATAGTCTTCCCTCTCCTTCAGGAGGGGACGCGAGCCCTCGCACAGCGAGGGGAGCGGGGAGGCGTGTCATGTCCCGCGATGCGGCGTCCGACATCCTCGTCCTTCGACAAGCTCAGGATGAGGATTTCTACTGGAGCCTGAATTCGACCTCGTCCTGAGCTTGTCGAAGGACGAGGTCGTGGTGCGCCGCCCGGCGCCTCACCGGTTCTGTCGCCGCTCGCCTCCTCACCCGAAGGAGAGGAAAGATCGCCAGGAGAGAAGGAAAGAACCCCACAGTCCAATGGACGAAATCCCCGGCCGCCATTAGGACAGCCCAAGGCGACAAACCACGGCGGAGCGCGCGTCCATCATGCCCATCTACGGACTGGCGGCGGGAGGACCGAGAAGTCTGCTGCGCCAGATCCGCGAGGCGATGGCGGGCGGCGGTCCGGCGCAGGCGCGGCTGGACATGACCGTGCAGATCATCGCCCGCTCGATGGTCGCCGAGGTCTGCTCGATCTACCTGCGACGCGAGACCGGCGAACTGGAGCTGTTCGCCACCCAGGGCCTGAACCCCGAGGCCGTGCACCAGACGCGGCTGAAGCCCGGCGAAGGCCTTGTCGGCGAGGTGGCGCGCTCGGCTGCGCCGCTGAACCTGTCGGACGCGCCGGTCCACCCCAGCTTCTCCTATCGCCCGGAGACGGGCGAGGATCCCTTCCACGCCTTTCTCGGCGTGCCCCTGCTGCGCGGCGGCCGCACCATCGGCGTGCTGGTGGTCCAGAACCGGGCCGCGCGGGTCTATACCGAGGAAGAGGTCGAGGACCTGCAGATCATCGCCATGGTCCTGGCCGAGCTGGTGGCCGGAGGCGAACTGCTGGGCTCGGTCGAGCTTCGGGACGTCGAGATCGCCCCGCACCGGCCCGAACGGCTGAAGGGCACGCGCTTCGCCGACGGGCTCGCGCTGGGCGTGGCCGTGCTGCACGAGGCGCCGGTCGCGCCCGAGCGCATACTGACCGACGATCCCGAGGCCGAACTGGCGCGACTGCTGGCGGCCATCGAGGCGCTGCGGGCCGACATCGACCGCATGCTGGAGGGCGCAAAGGGCTTCGGCGGGGCGCCCTACGAGGTGCTCGAGACCTATCGCATGTTCGCCCACGACCGGGGCTGGAACCGCAGCCTCGAGGAGGCGGTGCGCTCGGGCCTCAGCGCCGAGGCCGCGGTGGAACGGGTGCGCAACGAGCACCGCGCCCGCTTCGCCCAGGCCCGTGACCCGTACATCCGGGAGCGGATGCACGACCTGGAGGACCTGGCGAACCGGCTGCTGCGCATGCTGGCCGGTGAGAAGCCGGGCGAGCGGGACCTGCCCGACAACGCCATCCTCATCGCCCGCAATCTCGGCCCGGCCGAGCTGCTGGAATACCCGAGGGAGAAGATCCGCGGGCTGCTCCTCGAGGAGGGATCGGCCGCCAGCCACGCCGCCATCGTCGCCCGCGCCCTGCAGATCCCCTGCGTCGGCCGCATCCCCGGTCTGCGGGACCGCCTGTCTGAGGGGGACGCCGTGTTCGTCGACGGCGAGGGCGCGGAGGCCTTCCTGCGGCCGCGCCCCGCCGCGATCGAGGGCTTCGTCTCGCGCATGGCCATGCGGGCCCAGACCCGCGTCGAGTTCGGCAAGCTGCGCGAGACGCCGGCGGTGACCCGCGACGGCCAGCGCGTCAGCCTGCTGATGAACGCCGGTCTCGCCGTGGACCTCGACAACCTGGACGAGACCGGTGCGGAAGGCATCGGCCTGTTCCGCACCGAGTTCCAGTTCATGGTCTCGGAGGACCTGCCGCGGCTGGATCGCCAGACCGAACTGTACCGCCGGGTGCTGGACGCCGCCGGCGACCGGCCGGTGACCTTCCGCACCCTCGATCTCGGCGGCGACAAGGTGCTGCCCTACCTGGAGATCGAGCGCGAGGAGAACCCGGCGCTGGGCTGGCGCGCGGTGCGCATGGGGCTGGACCGGCCGGCGCTCCTGCGCCTTCAGCTGCGCGCCCTGCTGGCCGCCGCCCACGGCCGCGAGCTGCGGGTCATGTTCCCCCTGATCGCCACGGTGGATGAGTTCCGCGCCGCACGGGAACTGGTGGACGTGGAATGCGAGTGGGCGCGGCGCCGCGCCAGGCCGCTGCCGGCCCTGCTGCGCGTGGGGGCCATGATCGAGGCGCCCAGCCTGCTGTGGCACCTGGACGCCCTGCTGCCCCTGACCGACTTCGTGTCGGTGGGGACGAACGACCTGTTTCAGTACACTTTCGCCGCGGACCGGACGAACCCGCGCGTCTCGGATCGGTACGATCCCCTGTCGCCGCCGGCCCTGCGGTGTCTGGCCGCAATCCAGTCCGCCTGCCAGGAAACGGGCACCCCCGTGTCGGTCTGCGGCGAACTGGCGGGCAAGCCGCTCGAAGCCCTGGCCCTGATCGCACTGGGCTTTACGCGCCTTTCCCTGCCGCCGGCGGGGATCGGACCGGTAAAGCGGATGATCCTCTCCTGCGACGCCGCGGCGGCTCGCAAGGGCGTCCAGAATCTGCTGAACAGTTCGAGTGGATCGGTCCGGTCGGAACTCGAGTCCCTGGCCCGGAAGTTGAACGTGTCCGTCTGACGCATCCCTAACGGATCGTTGATTCGGATACGCAGCTATGGTTTATCCACAGGGTCCAGTTTTCGTTCTCCGGAACGACCAAGACACCGCGTTCGGCGGGGTCGACAGTAAGAGTGGCGTGGGGGCGCCGGGCCATATGGCACCGCTCGATTCCAGGACTTCCGGCGAGACCTACGCCGCGCCCGCCCGCGAGGATGTCCAGCCCGTGTCCCTGGCCGAGGCCGCCAGCCTGGGCGAGGGCCTGAAGGCTGCGCGCGAGGCGTCGATGCGCACCCTCGATCAGCTGGCCGACGTCACCCGCGTCCGGACCGACTACCTGAAGGCGCTGGAGGACCAGAACTGGGGCGCGCTGCCCTCGCGGCCGTTCACCCTGGGCTACGTCCGCGCCTACGCCCGGGCGTTGGGCCTGGACGAGGAGATCGCGGCCGAGCGCTTCAAGCGCGAATGCCCCGACCTGACCGACAAGCTGCAGGCGCCGGTCGGTTCCGAACTGGAGGACGTCAAGAAGGGTTCGCCCGTGATCGTGGCCGTGATCGGCCTCGTCATCGCCGGCGTCGTCGCCTGGAACGTCACCCAGCGCATCGCCACCGCCAAGCGCGCCGAGGCCACCGACGTGGCCTCGACGCCCTCTACCTGGACGCAGGGCCAGCCCCTGTCCGTGGTGCCGATCTCATCGCCGTTGCCGGCGCCGCCGGACCAGACGGTGCCCGCGCCCTACATTACCCCGGGCCTGGACCCGGAGGCCCAGGCGGCGAGCCTCGCCGCCGACGTCGCGGCCCTGCCGCCCGGCCCGGCCATCGCCGCCGGCTCGGCCTTCAACCCGCGCGGCGCCGTGTACGGCGCGCCGCCGTCCGCCTCGAGCGTGATCCTGCAGGCCCGCAAGGCCGCCAACATCGTCGTCCGCAATCAGGACGGCTCGGTGGTCTACCTCGCGCGCCAGCTCGCCGAGGGCGAAGCCTGGCGCGCCCCTCGCGACGCGGCCATGGTGGTGGACGTGTCCGACCCGCTGGCCTTCGCCGTCTACCTGAACGGCGAGTATCACGGCTCGCTGGAGGCCAAGCTGACGCCGGTCTCGCGCCTCAACAGCCAGGCCGCCCAGTCCGCCGCCGCCTCGGCCCGCGCCGCCGCGGCCGCCGCCCCGCCGCCCGCTCCGGTGGCGACGGCGCAGGTTCCCCGGGCCGCGGTCGTGCTCACCCCCGGCCCGGCCCCCGCCAACGCCGGCTGAGGTCTGGCCGGACCTGATCGGCGGCCGAACCGGTCGCCTTCCATCCGCGAGCCGACAAACGGCGCGATGGCGTCGTGGCCCCGCCGACCCAGAGCTGTCGCGCCGCCCGCGCGGCATCCCGGCCTATGGCGCGCGCGGGCGCTGACGCCTATGTTCCGCGCGCGATGAGCACCCTCGATCACGTCCGTCCCTGGCGCGCGATTTCGCGCCGTCCTTCCCGCAAGATCCGCGTCGGATCGGTGGAGGTCGGGGGCGATGCGCCGATTACCGTCCAGTCGATGACCAACACGCCGACGGCCGACGCCGCGGCGACGCTGGAACAGATCCGTCAGCTGGAGGAGGCGGGCGCCGACATCGTGCGCGTGTCCTGCCCGGACGAGGACAGCACGGCCGCCTTCCGCACCATCGCGCGGGAGTCCCGGGTCCCGCTCGTGGCCGACATCCACTTCCACTACAAGCGCGGCATCGAGGCCGCCCAGGCGGGCGCCGCCTGCCTGCGCATCAACCCGGGCAACATCGGCTCGAAGGACCGCGTGCGCGAGGTCATCCAGGCGGCGCGGGATCACGGATGCTCCATGCGCATCGGCGTCAATGCGGGGTCGCTGGAGCGGGAACTGCTGGAGCGCTACGGCGAGCCCTGTCCCGAGGCCATGGTCGAGAGCGCGCTCAGCCATGCCCGCGTCCTGCAGGACTTCGACTTTCACGAGTTCAAGATCAGCGTTAAGGCGTCCGACGTCTTCCTGACCGTGGCCGCCTACCAGATGCTGGCGGAGGCCATCGACTGTCCGTTGCACCTGGGCGTGACGGAGGCGGGGCCGACCCGCTCGGGCACCATCAAGTCCGCCATCGGCATGGGCAACCTCCTGTGGGCGGGGATCGGCGACACCATCCGCGTCTCCCTCGCCGCCCATCCGGTGGAAGAGATCAAGGTCGGGTTCGACCTGCTGAAGTCCCTGGGGCTTCGCCACCGCGGCGTGAACATCATCGCCTGTCCGTCCTGCGCGCGTCAGGGCTTCAACGTCATCGAGACGGTGGGCGTCCTGGAGGAGCGGCTGGCCCACATCACCACGCCCATGTCGCTGTCGATCATCGGCTGCGTGGTGAACGGTCCGGGCGAGGCGCTCTACACCGACATCGGCTTCACCGGCGGCGG
>DASPLM010000148.1:0-3909 GCA_035627575.1 Caulobacteraceae bacterium
GGGGGGGAAGCATGGCGTTCTGGAACCGGCGCAAGCCGATCGGCGCGGAGGAGGGCCTCGACGAGAACCAGCAGCTGAAGCGCACGCTCAGCTGGCCGCACCTGGTGGCGCTCGGCGTCGGCGCGATCATCGGCACCGGCATCTTCGTCCTGATCGGGACGGGCGTGAACCTCGCCGGGCCCGGCGTCCTCGTCTCGTTCGCCATCGTCGGCGTGGTCTGCGCCTGCGCCGCCCTCTGTTACGCGGAGGTCTCGACCCTGATCCCCGCCTCGGGAAGCGCCTACACCTACTCCTACTCGGTGCTCGGTGAGCTGCTGGCCTGGGTCATCGGCTGGAGCCTTATCCTCGAGTACTCGCTCGTGGTGACCGCCGTGGCGATCGGCTGGTCGGGCTACGCCGGCAATTTCCTCGGCGACATCCTGCCGGCCCAGTTGCTGGCGGGACCGTTCGCCGGAGGGCTGGTGAACCTGCCGGCCATCTTCATCATCTTCGTGGTCGCGGGGCTGCTCGTCGTCGGCACGCGCGAGAGCGCAACGGTCAACCTCCTGCTGGTGCTGGTGAAGCTGGCCGCGCTCGGCATGTTCGTCGCGATCACCTGGCCGGCCTTCGACGCCGGCCGGTTCGACCCGCTCATGCCATACGGATTCGGGGGGCCCTTCCAGTCGACCGGGGTCATGGCCGCCGCGGCGATCATCTTCTTCGCCTTCTACGGCTTCGACGCCATCTCGACGGCGGCGGAAGAGACCAAGAATCCCGGCCGCGACCTGCCCATCGGCATCGTCGGGTCCATGATCCTCTGCACGGTCATCTACATGCTGGTGGCCGCCATGGCCGTGGGTGCGGTTCCCTTCCAGACCTTCGCCAACAGCCCCGAGGCGCTGGCGGTGATCCTGCGGGAGATCGGACAGCCCACGGCGGCGAAGTGGATCGCGGCCGCGGCCGTGATCGCCTTCCCCACGGTGCTGCTGGCGTTCCTGTTCGGGCAGAGCCGAATCTTCTTCGTCATGGCCCGGGACGGCCTGCTGCCCAAGGCGCTGAGCCGCGTGAACCTGAAGACGCGCACGCCCGTCGCGATGACCCTGGCCACGGCCCTGGTGCTGGCCGTCCTTGCTGGCTTCCTGCCCATCGACAAGGCCGCCGCGCTGGCCAACGCCGGCACTCTGGCGGCCTTCACGGCAGTGGCGGTCTGCCTGCTGGTGCTGCGCGTGCGCGAGAAGGCGATGCCGCGAGTGTTCAAGGCGCCGCTGGGCTGGCCCGTCGCCCTGATCGCCATCGCGGGCTGCCTGTACCTGTTCGCGAGCCTGCCCCGCGACACCCAGCTGCTGTTCTTCGGATGGAACGCTGTCGGGCTGGTGGTCTACTTCCTCTACAGCATGCACTCGAGCCGGCTGGCGAAGCAGTAGGCGGCGTCATGCCCCACGAAACCAGAACGCCCCGGACCAGCGGTCCGGGGCGTTCTTCATTTCAGGCTTGGCGTCCAATCAGCGCGCCTTGCGCGCCGCCTTCATCGCCGCGACCTCTTCCTTGCTGACTTCACGGACGGTGCGGACGGGGCAGCGATCGGGACCGATGCTTCCGCGCGGCACGATGATGTCCACGTCCATGCCGGTGCAGACGAACGTCGAGCCGGTGACGGTGCGCAGGCCCAGCGTCTGGGTCCAGTCGAGGTCGGGGCAATGGCCCAGCACCTTCAGTTCGAAGGTGCGGCGTCCCGAGGTGATCAGGATCGTCTCGTCGTCGATGGCGCTGAAGCCCGACGTCGTGTCGGAGTGGAAGCAGCGGCGCGCCGGGCGCTCCTTCTCGGGCGCCGGCTGGCTCTGCGCCTCGACCGACATCAGCGCCGTCAAACCGACGGCCGCGCCGAGCATGATGATCTTGGAGATAGGACCGCTCACGGTGATTTCCTCATCCTTGGCGGCCCCTGCCTGATCACTCTACGACGGCCGCGCTTTCCGGGAAAGATGTAGCCGGCCTTGACGGTTCCAGCAGCCCCGACAATTCGCGCGGCAGAGGCGACGGCCTGCCCAGCAGGCAGGCGGCGACATGCTCCGCCAGCAAGGGCGCCGTGGTCAGTCCCCGCGATCCCAGCCCGCCCAGCACCCACAGCCCCGGTTCCACCTGGCCTGCGACCGGCAGGTGGTCGCGGGTGGTGACCCGCACCCGCGCGCGGCCGCCGAGTTCGAGATCCTCGGCCAGGGCCGCCAGTTGGGGCCGCGCCTCGCGCAGCGTCGCCAGGTTTCTTGCCGTGTCTTCGGTCCGCGCTTCGTGGGTGGTCTCGCCACGGTCGAAGGTCGCGCCGAACAGGAAGCCGTCGCGGGTGGGGATGGCGTAGCCGCCCCACGCCGCGGGCGTGACGGGGGCTTCAGCCGCCGCCCAGGTCGCCTGACCTCGGGCCGGCGTCACGGAGAGCGCCGGGTGCAGCGCAGCGAGGCCCCAGCCGGCGGCGACGATCACGGCGTCGGCGCGGGCCAGCGGCCGCCCGGACTCGTCCAGGACCACCCAGCCGTCGGCGGCCCGATCGATGCGGTGCGCCCGTCCCCGCGTCACCGGCGTGTCTCCGAGAAGGGCGTCGAGGATGGCGAGGTTGTCCACCACCAGTCCGTCGGCGAGCCAGAGGCCGCCGCGATCGACCGGTTCTCCCAGCCGCTCTGCGACCTCGGCCGGCTCCAGCCTCGTCAGCGCTCCGTCCGGCCACAGCGCCTGGGCGGCGATGCGGTCGAAGCGGCCGGAATCGCGCACCGAGGCCTCGAGTTGCAGGACGCCGCGGGCGATAACCGCTTCCGGGGCGACCGTGCCGTAGAGGTCATGCGCCCGTTCGAAGGCCTGGGCGAACAGGGCGGCCGTCGCCCCGCCGCCGGCGTCGAAGCGGGGCGTGACCAGTCCGGCCGGATTGCCCGAAGCGCCGGCGCCGGGCTTCTCGGCCTCGATCACCGTGGCCTCGGCCCCCCCGCTCCGTAGCGCCCAGGCCAGCGCCGCGCCGGCGATTCCGGCGCCGACAATCGCCACCCGCCGCAGGGGCTCCGCGGGGCGGACGCCCTCCAGCCGCGCCTCCAGCCGTTCGCGCTTGCGGCCGAAGCCGGGCTTCTTGTCGACGGTGAAGCCCTGCGCCCGCAGACCCCGGCGGACCGCGCCCGCGACGGTGAAGGTGGCGGCCACGGCGCCGGGGGCCGAGCGGGCGGCGACCAGCGCCAGGATTTCGTCGCTCCACATGCCGGGATTGGTCGACGGGGCGAAGCCGTCCAGGAACCAGGCGTCCGCCGCGCCCGACCAGGCGTTCAGCGCCGCGCCCGCGTCCATCACGGCCAGGTCGAGCGTCGCGGCGAACTCGGGGTAATCGACCCGGTGGAAGCCCGGCGTCGCGGCAGGCCAGCGGGCCAGCATGGGTCCGGCGACCTCCATCAGCTCGGGCCAGCGGCCCAGCGCCCGCGCCGCGTCCCCTCGGCCCATGGGGAAGGCTTCGACGGAAAAGACGTGCAGCCGTCCGTCCGCGGGGCGCTCGCGGCGCCACAGGTCCAGCAGGGCGGCGATATTCAGGCCGCTGCCGAAGCCGAGTTCCGCGACGGTGAAGGCGGGGCGTCCACGCCAGCGATCCGGCAGGCCTGCGCCGGAGAGGAAGACCGCGCGGCTCTCGGCCAGGCCGTCCTCGGCCGAGAAATAGACGTCGCCGAAGCGGCCGGAGCGGGGAACCTCGTCCTCGCCCCAGCTGACGGCCGGGTCATTGGGTCGTGCGGTCATGGCGACAGACTAGCGGACAAACGAAAAGGGCCGCTCCGAAGAGCGGCCCTCCAACTCGTAACCCCTGAGGGGCGTAGAGCTTAGTGCTTTTCAGCAGCGGCGTCGGCGGCCGGAGCGGCAGCGGCGTCGGCAGCCGGAGCGGCCGGAGCAGCAGCGGCGTCGGCGCCAGCGGCG
>DASPLM010000149.1:0-3780 GCA_035627575.1 Caulobacteraceae bacterium
GGGGCGAGGCGGGGGCAAATGCACATCCTGACCATGCTGTTGCTGGCTCTCGCCAGCGAACCGGCGCCCGACGTGTCCGGGGCGATCCCGGCCCGTTCCTCGGTGATCACGGCAAATCAGTGGACACAGAAGCCCTCGTCACCCGACCTGGCCCGCTACTTCCCTGCCCGCGCGGCAGAGATGGGCGTGAGTGGACGGGTCGTGCTGCGTTGCTTCGTGAATGCTGAAGGAACGCTCCGCGACTGTGACGTCGCCGAGGAGACGCCGAAGGGCTGGGGCTTCGGCGGGGCGGGGCTGCGTCTGTCCGGAAAGTTCCGGATGCGGCCGCGGACCATCGATGGCGCCTCTGTCGAGGGCGCCCAGGTGTCCATTCCCATCAGCATGCAGGCGGCGCTCGACACCGTCCTGACATGTTCCAGCGCCCCGGCGGCGGCGCGCGTCTGCCAGGTGGACGATGACCGCACCGAATCAGTGTCCATCTGGCGGGGAGCGGACGTGATGGCCCTGCGACAGGCCGCCGGCCGAGAGCCGGCCGCCCAGGAGAAGGTGGCGCAGGCCGACGGCCGCTTCCTCTGGACCGTGACGGTCAACATGCCGTTGCAGGACTGCCCGACCTTCAACGGGCAACCGAAGTGCGACGGAGCGACCAAGTTCCTCCCGCTCAAGCAGTAGGGCGCGGGCCCTCTCCTGCCGAAGTTGCGCTAGGGTCGCGCCATGACCGACTCGCCCGCTCCTTCCGGCCCACTCGCCGGAACCGTCGTCCTCGACCTCAGCCGCGTGCTGGCCGGCCCCTGGGCGACACAGATTCTCGCCGACCTCGGCGCCGAGGTGATCAAGGTGGAGCGGCCGGGCGCCGGCGATGACACGCGCGCCTGGGGCCCGCCGTTCACGACGACGGCGGACGGCGAGCGGTCGGACGCGGCCTATTTCTTCGCAGCCAACCGCAACAAGCGCTCCATCACGGTGGACATGGCCCGGCCCGAGGGCGCGGCCCTGCTGCGCGAACTGGCGGCGAAGGCCGACGTGGTGGTGGAGAACTTCAAGACGGGCGGCCTGAAGAAGTACGGCCTGGACTACGCCAACCTGAAAGCCGCCAACCGGAAGCTGGTCTACTGCTCCATCACCGGCTTCGGCCAGGACGGGCCCTACGCGGGCCGCGCCGGCTACGACTACATGATCCAGGCCATGGGCGGGCTGATGTCCATCACCGGCCAGGCCGACGGCCAGGCGGGCGCCGAGCCGATGAAGGTTGGCGTGGCGGTGGCCGACCTGTTCACCGGCCTCTACGCCTCGAACGGCATACTGGCGGCGCTGCTGCACGCCCGGGCCACGGGGCAGGGCCAGCACATCGACACGGCCCTGTTCGACGTCCAGGCGGCCATGCTGGCCAACCAGGCGACCAACTGGTTCGTATCGGGCAAGCCGCCCGGCCGGATGGGCAACGCCCACCCCAACCTCGCGCCATACCAGGTGTTCGGGACGGCCGACGGGGCGCTTGTCATTGCGGTGGGCAACGACGGGCAGTTCCGGGCGCTGTGCGGGGCGCTTGGAGCTGAAGCGCTCAGGGCCGATCCGCGGTTTGCGACCAACGCGCTGCGGGTCGCCAACCGGGCGGAGCTGATCCCTGCGATCACGGCGCTCACGGTGAAGCGCACGACCGACGAGTGGATCGGCGCGCTCGAGACGGCGGGCGTGCCGTGCGGGCCCATCAACACCGTGGACCGGGTGTTCGAGGAACCCCAGGCGAAGGCGCGGGGGCTGGTGGTGGAGCAGGCGCGGGCCGACCTGGCCGAGCCGGTGCGGACGGTGGCGAGCCCGCTGCGGCTGTCGGAGACGCCGGTCGCGTATCGCCGTGCCCCGCCGGCGCTCGGGGCGGATACGGCCGCGGTGCTGGCGGAGAGGCTGGGGCTGGACGGCGCCGAGATCGAACGGCTGCGGGCGGTGGGGGTTCTTTAGCCTCGGCACATCTCGAATCCCCCGCCCTGGAGGGCGGGGGCTTGCGGATACCGGAGCGAAGCGGAGGTCCATCCGCAAAGGGGCGGGGTTACAGGCGGCGGCGGGCTCCGCGCGAAGGCCGCCAGCCGCCTACCCCCACATCCCTCACGCGATACCTCCGCAGCTTCGCTGCTCCGGTGCGTGAGCCTCCCTTTTCCCCATGGGAGAAGGATCGCGGTGGTGATGTCGCGCCAGATCCGCCCGCAAACCTCTTGGCGGAGCGTCGCGCCCTTCGGTCTTGGCGCTGTCAAGGACGACCCCCTCTTCGGGGGTCGCCGCGGCGCGGCGCGTGCGAAGAGCACGCGTCCTTGACGGCGTCAGGACCGGGCGCACCATTCCATCAAGAGGATCGGGGGCGCTGCGTCTGCGGAAGGCCCCCCGCGCGCGCCGGCGCCTTGGGGTCGACACACCCGCCGCCCGACGGCTACACCGCAAGCCTTCTCCAGCAGTGGTGCGACCAACATGGCCAAGCGGTTCGGCAACCTGATCGGCGGCGAGTGGGTCGAGGGCGCGGACGTGTCCGTGAACCTGAACCCGTCCGACCTCGACGACGTGGTGGGCGAGTTCGCGCAGGGCTCCGCCGCCGACGTGGATCGCGCCGTCTCGGCCGCTCGCGCGGCCCTGCCGGCCTGGAGCCGGACCAACGCCCAGGTCCGCGGCGACCTGCTGGACAAGGTGGGCGAACTGCTGATGGCTCGTGAGGCCGAGCTGGGCGAGCTGCTGGCGCGCGAGGAGGGCAAGACCCTGGCGGAGGGGCGGGGCGAGGTGCAGCGCGCGGCGCGCATCTTCCGCTTCTACGGCGGCGAGTGCCTGCGCGCGATCGGGGACGTGCTGCCCTCCATGCGCAGCGGCATCACCGTCGAGGCGCGGCGCGAGGCCGTGGGTGTGGTCGGCCTGATCACGCCGTGGAACTTCCCCGTGGCCATCCCGGCCTGGAAGGCCGCGCCGGCCCTGGCCTACGGCAACACGGTGGTGCTGAAGCCGGCCGACATGGTCCCCGCGTCGGCGTGGCGCCTGGCCGAGATCATCCAGGAGGCGGGCTTCCCCGACGGGGTGTTCAACCTGGTCATGGGCAAGGGATCGGTCGTCGGCGAGGCGATGCTGACCCACCGCGGGATCGACGCCCTGTCCTTCACCGGCTCTCAAGGCGTTGGCGCCCGCGTGGCCGAGGCGTGCGCCAAGTCGTTTCGCCGCTTCCAGCTCGAGATGGGCGGCAAGAACCCGCTGGTGATCCTGGACGACGCGGACCTCGACATCGCGGTCGAGGGCGCGCTGAACGGCGCCTTCTTCGCCACCGGCCAGCGCTGCACCGCCTCGTCGCGCCTGATCGTGCAGAAGGGCGTCTACGGCGCCTTCGTCGAGCGGCTGACCGAGCGGCTGGAGGGAATCCGCGTCGGTCACGCGCTGGACCCGCAGACCCAGATCGGGCCGGTGGTCTCGTCCAGCCAGCTGAACCAGAACCTGGACTACGTCGAGGTCGGCAAGGGGGAGGGCGCCCGGCTGGTGTACGGCGGCGAGCGGCTGGAGGCGCCCACGCGCGGCTACTACATGCGCCCCGCCCTGTTCGCGGACGTGAACAACGCCATGCGGGTGGCGCGCGAGGAAATATTCGGCCCCGTGGCCGTGGCCATCCCTGCCGATAGCGCCGAACACGCGCTGCAGCTGGCCAACGACACGGATTTCGGCCTCTCGGCCGGCGTCTACACCACCTCGCTCAAGCACGCCCGCATGTTCCAGGACGAGCTGCAGGTGGGCATGGTGATGGTGAACCTGCCGACCGCCGGC
>DASPLM010000150.1:0-4782 GCA_035627575.1 Caulobacteraceae bacterium
GGAGACCCGAGACAGTAATTCAGGAACCCCGACCCCGAAATCCGCCAGCGCCCCGGCGGGATGGCCAAGGCGAACCAGTTGCCTTCCTTCTTGCCGAACAGGAACCCTGTTCCGCCGAAGGCTCCGTCCGGCGCGCCATCCCGTTCGCTGGGCCTGTCGTCCGGCGAGCGCCCGATGCGCTGGAACCCGACCCCGTTGCCGTTGCGATTGCTGATGTCGTGGATCCGAACGAGAAGAATGGCCGAGCCCGGCGGCGGCGCGTTCACCTGCTCGGGCGTGAGCGGCTTGGTCGGCCACTTGGGATCAGTCTTGATCGGGACCGGAAGGGGAACCCGTTCGACGGCCGGCGGCCCGCTTTCGGCAAACAGACGAATGCCCAGGTGCTTCTTCCCAGGCGCGCGGGGCCGCGAGGCGGTGCCGTACGTTGCCGGGTTCAGAGCCTCGTTGCCCCACTGTCTGACGATGGTTCCGCGGGGCTCAGACGAGCCCACTTCGGGCGAAAGTCGTTCGCGCAGCAAAGCCGGCGGCGCATCGACCAAGGCCTTTCCGTACTCTTCGTCCAGCGCCACAACGCGCCAGCCCTTCACGATCATGCAGTTCTCGACCCGCACGGCTTCGAGGCCGGCGATCGGCCCGGACCAGATGAGGCCGGAGGCAATTCCCATGTTGTAGGCGTTGGGTTCGGCGCCGGGCGAGGTAGTCGCCTGGACGCATTGGCCGAAGTCCCGGTTGTGATCCTCGAGCGTAGCACCGGGGCGGTTGTAGTAGGTGTAGCCGCCGGCGATCTGGCCAATCTCGACCTCGCCGGGTCCCAGCGCGGCGGCCGGCGTCGCCGTCAGTATGGCCGCGGCCAGCAGTGCCCATCCCGCACGCATCCTATCCCCCAAGCTGTGCTTTGGGCGGAGGGTTAGCATCGGGCGGGCGCCGATGCACCAGACCAAGCGTCGCAGCCCGGCCAAAATCAGAGGTCAGTAGGCGTACTCGTCGTAGACCTTGCGCACGTCGCCGCCCCACGGGCCGTGGAAGCGTTCGAGGAGCTTCTCGGCCGGGGTGATCCCGCTCTCGGCGATATCCTCCAGCTCGGACAGGTAGCCGGTCTCGTCCACCATGCCGCCGCTGAAGCGCGCGCGGCGGCGCAGGCCGTGCCGGGCGATGTCGAGCAGCTCCATGGTCACCTGCTGCACCGGCCGGCCGGCGATCTCGCCCTTCAGCCCGGTGCGGGCGACGTCCATGCGCAGCTGGGCGCGCTGCTCGGTCGTCCAGCCCTTGCACAGGTCCCAGGCGGCGGCGAGCGCGTCAGCGTCGTAGAGGATGCCCGCCCACAGCGCCTGCAGGGCGCAGATGCGGCTCCAGGGCCCCCCGTCGGCCCCCCGCATCTCGAGGTACTTCTTCAGCCGCACCTCGGGGAAGATGGTGGTGACGTGGTCGGCCCAATCCTTCATCGTCGCACGGTCGCCCGGCAGGTCGTCCAGCTCCCCCGCCATGAACTTGCGGAACGAACGGCCGGCGAGGTCCACGTACCGGCCGTCGCGCTTGGCGAAGTACATCGGCACGTCCAGCGCATAGTCGACGTAGCGCTCGAAGCCGAAGCCGTCCTCGAACACGAACTCAAGCATGCCCGTGCGGTCCGGGTCCGTGTCGGTCCAGACGTTGGCGCGGGCCGACAGGAAGCCGTTCGGCCTGCCCTCGGTGAACGGCGAGTTGGCGAACAGGGCCGTGGCGATGGGCTGCAGCGCGAGC
Source organism: Caulobacteraceae bacterium (assembly GCA_035627575.1). Classification (GTDB taxonomy): domain Bacteria; phylum Pseudomonadota; class Alphaproteobacteria; order Caulobacterales; family Caulobacteraceae; genus JAEZEZ01. The sequence goes on from DASPLM010000150.1 coordinate 1,741, forward strand.
GAGGTGCGGAACTTGGCCACCATGTCGGCCTCGGACGAGAAGTCGAGGTTCGCCTGGATAGTGCAGGTGCGCAGCATCATGTCGAGGCCGAGCGACCCTACCCTGGGCATGTAGGCGCGCATGATGTCGTACCGGCCCTTGGGCATCACCGGCACGTCCGCGCGGCGCCACAGCGGGTCGAAGCCGAGGCCCAGGAAGCCCACGCCGATCTCGTCGGCGACGGTCTTCACCTCCATCAGGTGGCGACCGGTCTCGTCGCAGATCTGGTGCACGTCTGCGAGCGCCGCGCCGGACAACTCGAACTGGCCGCCGGGCTCGAGGCTGATGGCCGCGCCGCCGCGCTCCAGCGCGATCACGTTCGGACCTTCGTTCACCGGCGTCCAGCCGAAGCGCTGCAGGCCCTCCAGCATGGCCTTCACGCCATCGGCGCCTTCGTAGGGGACGCGCTCGTAGCTCCCCTTGCGGAAGATGAACTTCTCGTGCTCGGCGCCGATGCGCCACTGGTCCGCCGGCTTGCACCCGTCGGCGAGGTACTGGACGAGGTCGTCGGGAGCCAGCGGCCGGTCGTCGGTAGCCGTGTCGGCCATGCGTCGCAAACTCCAGTTGGGAGCCGGTCAGCCGCCCCCGTTCCGCCTCAATCCGACCGGGCGCTCACATGGCGCGCGCCGCGGCGTCGCGCAAGTGGGACGTGAGCGGACCCTTGCCCGGGCGCAACCTGCGTCGCGGGAAATGCTGCGGATGACAGAGTCGCCGCCAACGGCCGAGCGTCGTTCCTCGGTTGGGCCGGAGCAGTTCTGAACCCAAGGCGCCCTGGTCCGAATGATGGAATGGTGCGCCCGGTCCTGCTGTAGTCAAGGATGAGGCCCGGGGGCTCACAAGCTCCGCTTGCGCGAGCGAAGCTCGCGTCCTTGACGGCGTCAGGACCGAAGGGCGCGAAAGTTCCATCAAGAGGTTCACGACGCGGTGTGCGCTTGGCCCACAGCGGCTGATCCGCCTGCCCGCCAGCTTGCGCCAGACTGATAGGGGAGGACCGACCGCCTCCTACCGCCAGTCCCCCGCGGCCGCCTGCCAGAGGCTCAGCGCGGCGATGGCGGCGGTGTCGGCGCGAAGGATCCTCGGGCCGAGGCTGGCCACGGTGGTGAAGGGCTCGCTGCGCAGGCGGTCGCGTTCCTCGGGCGCGAAGCCGCCCTCCGGGCCGATCAGCACGGCCCAGGGGCCGGCGGCATGCTTCAGCGCCTCCAGCGCCGGCGGGGCCTCGCCGGCCTCGTCGCAGAACATCAGGCGCCGGCTCGCATCCCACCCGTCGATCATCCGCTCCAGCTTCTCCGGCGCGAGGATCTCCGGCACGTCCAGGCGGCCGGTCTGCTCGGCCGCTTCGGTGGCGATGGCCTGCAGCCGCTCGACCCGCGTGTGGTCGGCGTTGGTGCGGCGCGTGATGCACAGGCGCACGCGGCGGCAGCCCAGTTCGGCCGCCTTCTCGACGATGGTCTCCAGCCGCGCGCGCTTCACCAGCGCCACCACCAGCTCGAGGTCCGGCGTGCCGGCCTGGTCGCGGGTCTTCTCCTCCACCGCCAGCACGCAGCCGCGCTTGCCGATCTCGGCCAGGCTGGCGCGCCACTCGCCGTCGCGGCTATTGAACAGCAGCACGCTCTCGCCGAGCTTCAGCCGCATCACGCCGGTCAGGTAGCGCGCCTGGTCCGGGTCGGGGCTGATGCTGCCACCGGGCTGCAGCGGCTGGTCTACGAACAGTCGGATCATGCGCCCGTCATAGCGCGCCCTCCCGCCCGGGCGAGAGAGCGTTTATGCCTGTGGGCCTCCAGCGCGAGCGATCCGTGACCACCCAGACCCTCTCCGCCGCCGAGGCCCGTCGCCTCGCCATCACCGCTCAGGGCCTGACCCGGCCGAAGCCGCGGACCACGCCCGGCCGCGCCCACCTGAAGCGCGTGCTGGACCACGTCGGCCTGATCCAGATCGACAGCGTCAACGTGTTGACTCGCTCCCATTACCTGCCGGTTTTCGCGCGCTTGGGGGACTATCCGCAGACGCTGCTGGAGGACGCCGCCTGGGGCCCGCGGCGGACGCTGTTCGAGTACTGGGGCCACGAGGCCTCGCTGATCCCAGTCGAGATGCAGCCCCTGTTCCGATGGCGCATGGAGGAGGCGCGCCGTGGCGAGGGCGTCTGGTCCGGCGTGCGCAAGTACGGCGAGGAGAACCAGCCCTTCATCCGCGAGGTGCTGAAGGAGGTCGAGCGGCGCGGCCCCATCTCGTCGGGCGAACTGGAGAACGCCGGCAAGGCCAAGGGCGGCTGGTGGGGCTGGTCCGACGGCAAGCGGGCGATGGAATGGCTGTTCTGGGCCGGGTTGATCACGACGAAGACCCGCCGCGGCTTCGAGCGTCTCTACGACCTGCCCGAAAGGGCCCTGCCCCGCGCCGTGATCGAGGCACCGAGGCCGGGGAAGGACGAGGCCCAGCGCGAGTTGATCCGCGTCGCCGCCCGGGCCATGGGCGTGGCGACCGAGCAGGATCTGCGCGACTACTTTCGCATGGGGGTGGCCGACACGCGCGAGCGTGTGGCCGAACTGGTCGAGACGGGCGACCTGGAGCCCGTCGCGGTGAAGGGCTGGCGCAATCCGGGCTACCTTGGGCCGGACGCCAGGGCGCCATCGCGGGTGCGGACCAGCGCCCTGCTCTCGCCCTTCGACAGCTTGGTGTGGCGGCGCGAGCGGACCGAGCGGATGTTCGGCTTCCGCTACCGTCTCGAGATCTACACCCCGGCCGAAAAGCGGGTGTTCGGCTACTACGTCCTGCCCTGGTTGCTGAACGATCGCATCGCCGCGCGCGTGGACCTGAAGAGCGACCGCGCGACGGGGCGCCTGCTGGTCAAGGCCGCCCACGCCGAGGAAGGCGAGCGGGCGGCCGAGATCGCGGGGCCGCTGCTGGCGGACCTGCGGGCCATGGCCGGCTGGCTGGGATTGGGCGAGGTGGCGGTGGAGGGCGGGGCACCGCTGGCGGGGGCGTTGCGGGACCAAGCCTGACTTCCCT
>DASPLM010000151.1:0-5171 GCA_035627575.1 Caulobacteraceae bacterium
CAGGCTGTCGGCCGACTGGGCGTCGTCGTGCTGGATGGCGAAGTCCAGCGCCTCGATGCGCTTGAAGTAGTCGGTGTCCAGAGCGTGCTGGGCGCCCACGCGCGTGTTGAGGGCCGCGCCGAGGTAGCGCGACAGGCTCGCAACCAGTGGATCAAGCGCGGCCATGTGGGGCATATCCAGGCGTCGGCAGCCTTCCTCCAGCGCCGCGCGGAGCTCCTTGTCCACGATGGTGTGCAGAACCACGCCGGGCGAGGCCTCGATTTCCTCAAGCACGCGGTCCAGCTGCCGCTTGGAACGGACCAGGGCATAGATGTGCTCGATCGGGATGACGCCCTCGAAACGGGCCACGACCGCCTTGGCCATGGCGTTCAGTGTCTCGCCGGTGGAATCGGACACCAGGTGGACGTGGAAATAGGTGGCGAAGCGCGGGCTCTGGGGGGGCATCTCTGGGGACAAGTGGACGGAAAGGCCCGGCCCGGACCTGGGGATCGTTGAGGCGCCGAATTGATAGCGCGGCGCAACGCCGCGCGCACCGGGAGAACGGGCCTGATCCGGGGCGCTTTGTCCACGCCGCGGCGCCCGAGGAGGAAGCACGCCGGTTCGTCCGTGGACAGATCCGGCCATCCCGGCGCGATCCCCTAACAAAGGGTTAACCGCCGCGTTAGGAATTCCTTAGCAGGTCTTAAGAGAGGGTTAATTTTCCCCGTCGTTCACAGGCGCCCTCGTCCCCGGGCGCCGACGGGGGATGACTTGCGCCTTAACCGTTAAACCCGCTGGGCGCCGTCCGCGTTTTCCCCACGGCGCCCTGCCCCTACCTTCCTCCTCAATCTTTCAAACTAAGATTCTTATGGATTGAGAGGGGCAGGGGAGAAGCCGTAAGACCCTCGTCGATGACCGACCTGACCCAGCCCCTGCTCCTTCGTTCCCTGAGCGGCGAGACCACCTCCCGGCCCCCGGTGTGGTTCATGCGCCAGGCCGGCCGATACCTGGCGGAGTACCGGGCCCTGCGAAGCCAGGCGCCGGACTTCGTTTCGTTCTGCCTGAATCCGGAAATGGCCGCCGAGGCCACGCTGCAGCCGATGCGGCGGTTCCCCTTCGACGCGGCCATCGTCTTCGCCGACATCCTGCTGATCCCGGGGGCGCTGGGCCAGGACGTGCGCTTCGCGGCCGGCGAGGGACCCCGGCTGGGCGAGCTGCCGCCGATCGAGGCCATGCGCGAGCGCACCGGCCAGGCCGGGGAGGCGCTGAAGGCGGTGGGCGAGACCCTGAGCCGCGTCCGCGCCGCCCTGGAGCCGGAACGGGCCCTGATCGGTTTCGCCGGCGCGCCCTGGACCGTCGCCACCTACATGCTGGACGGCCAGGGCCTGGAGGACCGCGCCACGGCCCGCCGCCACGCCTACGAGCGGCCCGAGCTGGTCGACGGCCTGCTCGAGGTCCTGGCCGACGCGACCGTCGACTACCTGGCCATGCAGGCGGCGGCGGGCGCCCAGGTGCTCAAGCTGTTCGAGAGCTGGGCCGACGGTATCCCCGAGAGCGAGTTCGAACGGCTGGTGACGGGGCCGCACCGGCGTATCGTCGAGGGCCTGCGGGCCCGTGGCGTCACCGTGCCGCTGATCGGCTTCCCGCGCGGAGCCAGCCAGTTCGCCGAACGCTACGCCGCCGAGGTTCCGGTCCAGGCCGTGGCGCTCGACACCGCCGTCCCGCTGGAGATCGGCCGCCGCATCCAGGCCGGCGGCAAGGCCATCCAGGGGGCGCTGGATCCGCTGCTGCTGCGCGTCGGCGGACCGCGCCTGGACGAGCGCATCGACCAGCTGAAGGCGGCCTGGTCCGACGGCCCGTGGATCTTCAACCTCGGCCACGGCATCCTGCCGGACGTGCCGGTCGAGCGGGTCGAGCAGGTGTTGCGCCGGATCGGCGCCTATGACTGATCCCGCCGCGCCTGGAACCCCACGCCGCAAGGTGGCGGTCGTGCTGTTCAACCTGGGCGGCCCCGGCGGACCGGACTCGGTCGAGCCCTTCCTGTTCAACCTCTTCAACGATCCGGCCATCATCGGCCTCCCCGGGATCGTGCGGACGCCGCTGGCGAGCTTTATCTCCCGCAGGCGCGCGCCCGAGGCCAGGAAGAACTACGCCCTTATGGGCGGCGGATCGCCCCTGTTGCCCGAGACGCGAAAGCAGGCGGCGGCGCTCGAGGCGGCCCTGGGCGCGGCGCGCCCGGACCTGGAGTGCCGCGCCTTCATCGCCATGCGCTACTGGGTCCCCTTCAGCCGGGAGACGGCGGAGCAGGTGGAGGCGTTCGCCCCGGACGAGGTGGTGCTGCTGCCGCTGTATCCGCAGTATTCGACCACCACCACCGGTTCCTCGCTGAAGGCCTGGCGCGAAGCCTATCGCGGCCCGGGCCGTTCGCGGGCGGTGTGCTGCTACCCCGACGCCCCGGGCTTCGTGGAGGGCTACGCCGGGCTTATCGAACGGGCGTTCGAAAACGCCGGACGGCCCGAGAACGTGCGTCTGCTGTTCTCCGCCCACGGCCTGCCGGAAAAGGTCATCCGCGCCGGCGACCCCTACCAGGCCCAGGTCGAGGAGACCGCCGCCGCGGTGGTCGAAAGCCTCGGGCCCGGCTGGGACGACTGGCAGGTCTGTTACCAGAGCCGGGTCGGTCCGCTGAAGTGGATCGGCCCCTCGACGGTCGAGGCGATCGAGGCCGCGGCGTCCGAGGGCAAGGGCGTGCTGATCGCCCCGATCGCCTTCGTCTCCGAGCACGTCGAGACCCTGGTCGAACTGGACCACGAGTACGCGGCCCTGGCCGACGAGCTGAACTGCTCGCCGTACCTGCGCGTGCCGGCCGTCGGCGTCGAGGCGGACTTCGTCGAGGGGCTGGCGGCCATCGTCACGGCCTCGCTCGAGCGGGCGGGCGGAACGCGGCCTGGCGCGGGCTGGAGCTGCGGCGCCGACTGGACGAAGTGCGCCTGCCGGATGGAGAAGTCGGCATGAGCTTCAATGCCTACGACCTGGTGCGCGGCCTGCATATCCTGGCGGTGATCGCCTGGATGGCCGGCCTGCTCTATCTGCCGCGGCTCTTCGCCTACCACACCAGGGCGACCCCCGGGTCGGAGCTGGACCTGACCTTCCAGACCATGGAGCGAAAGCTCCTGGCCATCATCATGCGCCCGGCCATGATCGTCGCCTGGCTGCTGGGCCTGACCCTGATCTGGTTCCGCACCGGCGGCCAGGACTGGGCCATCCTCGCCCAGCCGTGGATGGTCGCCAAGTTGGCGGGGGTGGTGTTCCTCACCGGCTGGCACGAATACCTGGCCAAGGCGCGCAAGCGCTTCGCCGCGGGCGAGAACCAGCGCTCGGAGAAGTTCTGGCGCGCGACCAACGAACTGCCGTTCCTGGCCGCCATCGTCATGGTCCTCGCCGTGACGACGGAGTTCGCGTTCTGACCGGGTTTCCTTCTCTCTTCAGAGAGAAGGAAGGCTCCACGCACCGGAGGCGCGGAGCGCCGGAGGTGCTTGCGGGTCGAGGAAGAGTGGGAGACGGCCGACCGCCAGCGGCGACCTCGCCCTTCGACAAGCTCAGGATGAGGTCGACTGGAACGACGGGTCAGTTGAATTCCTCATCCTGAGCTTGTCGACCCGAAGGGAGGCGCGGAGCAGTCAAGGACGAGGGATTCCGGCCCGCGACGCCCTGCAGACAGACACTCTTCCTCCGGCGTGGACCTGCGCGAGCTGCCGCTCGCTCCGGTACGCCGGGACCTCCTTCTCTCCAGAGAGAAGGAGAAGAGCGCAGGGGACGTCGTCGCTGATCGGTTCCCCCCCTGAACCTCCTTGGTGGAACTCTCGCGCCCTTCGGCCGGGGCGCTGTCAAGGACGCGCCCTGCGGGCGCGCAAGCGGAGCTTGTGGCCCTTCGGGCCATCCTTGACTGCGGCCCGACCGGGCGCACCATTCCATCAAGAGGATCAGGGACGGGCGTGTTCAGTGCCCCCCCAACCATTGCCGTCATTCTCGGGCGAGAGGTAGCGGAGCGACCGGAGACCCGAGAACCCAGCCAGCGCGACGCTGGTTGCCGGCGGTCTTTCGCAGCGCTGAGGCGGGAGCTGCTGGGTTCTCGGGTCTCTGGGTCGCTATCGCTCCCCGCCGCCCGAGAACGACCGCAGTTTGGGGGATGGAGGAGTAGCGCCCCCGCCGGCCGCAGGAGCGTCGCACCGGGCACGCCTCCCCCGGGCCCGCTGCGCGTTCCCGGGGCCTCCCAAGGGAGGGCGGACGGGACGACATTTGACCGCGGGTCGCGGATCAGCGGAGCCTTCCCGACCCGATTGTCCCCCCGCACGAGGCTTTCCTCATGGCCGCCGCCGTCCCAAGGGAATTCCCTGTTCCACGGGCGAAACTCCCTGTTCCGGAGCACGCCGAATTCCCTGTTTCCCGGGCCGGGCGGCGCCCCAAACCCAAGCCCCGCAACGGCCCTGGCGCCCTCGCCTGTTTCGCGACACACGGAACAGGGAAAATCAGGCCGTCGGCCGGCTCCGCTTGACCGCCGTCGCCGCCCGTGGTTCCGCTACTCCCGATGTTCGGGCGCGCCCGGGCAGCCCTCCTCTTCCGGTCCCGGCCGACCTCGCGCCGCGCGACCGCACCTCCCCTCTCCGCCCCCTGGGCGACCTACCCGCGATCCGGGCCCGAGGTCCGTTTCGCCGAACGAGTGAACTGATATGACCGACGAATCCGTCACGGACACGGAATCGGACGTGTCGACCGAGGTCGACACCGACGCCGACGAGGCGAACAGCCCGCCCATGCAGCGCATGTCGCTGCAGGAGCTGAAGGAGAAGACGCCGGCCGACCTGCTGGCGCTGGCCGAACAGCTCGAGATCGAAAACGCGAACTCCATGCGCAAGCAGGACATGATGTTCGCGATCCTGAAGGAACTCGCCGAAAGCGGCGTCGAGATCTCCGGATCCGGCACGCTGGAAGTGGTGCAGGACGGCTTCGGCTTCCTGCGCAGCCCCGAGGCCAACTACCTCCCGGGCCCCGACGACATCTATGTCTCGCCGTCGCAGCTGCGGAAGTTCGGCCTGCGCACGGGCGACACGGTCGAGGGCGTGGTTCGTAGTCCGCGGGAGGGCGAGCGCTACTTCGCCCTCGTGAAGGTGGACTCCATCAACTACGAGGACCCG
>DASPLM010000152.1:0-4302 GCA_035627575.1 Caulobacteraceae bacterium
TTCGGCCATGGGGGCGGCGGCGAGGGCGACCGCCAGGGCGATACCGCAGGACATGGGGCGTTCCTTTTTCGCGACGCGTTTACTATGGGGTACCCCTCAGCCGTAAACGAGACGTGACCATGAGCGACGCCGCGCCCGCCCAGACCCGCCCTTCGGCCGACGAGCAGATCGACAAGGCCTGGCGGCGGCTGGAGCTGGCGGCGAAGGCCGGGCGCGACGCGCGGCTGGCCGACCTGGTGGACGAGGAGCGGGTCCAGCGCATGACGTTGGAGGCGGCCGGCCTCTACATCGACCTGTCCAAGCAGGCCTGGACCGACGAGGGTTTCATGGCCGGCATTCGCCTGGCGCGGGCCTGCGACGTCGAGGGCGCGCGCGAGGCCATGTTCGCCGGCGAGCGCATCAACACCACAGAGAACCGCGCCGTCGAGCACGCCGCCGTCCGCGCCCGAGACGCCTCCGAGGCTGTGCTGGCCGGGCGCGAGCGCATGCGCCAGTTCGTCGAGCAGGTGCGCTCGGGCGAGGTCGCCGCCGCCGACGGCGAGCGCTTCCGCGCCATCCTGCACATCGGCATCGGCGGCTCGGACCTGGGGCCGCGCCTGCTGTGGGCGGCGCTGCGTCCCGACCGCCCGCGCCTGGAGGTCCGATTCACCCACAACGTCGACCCGGCCGCCTTCGAGGAGGCGGTGCGCGGGCTGGATCCGAAGAAGACCCTGGTCATCGCCGTCTCCAAGACCTTCGGCACCCTGGAGACGCTCGCCAACCTCGGCCTCGCCAAGGCCTGGCTGGAAACCGCTCTCGGCGACGACGCCGGCAGGCACATGGCGGCGGTCAGCTCCGCACCGGAGCGCTGCCTGCAGTGGGGCATCGGCGAGGACCGCGTCTTCCCGATGATGGAGAGCGTCGGCGGCCGCTACTCGGTGTGGTCGGCGGTCAGCCTGTCCTGCGCCATCGGCCTGGGCTGGCGCATCTTCAACCAGTTCCTCGGCGGCGGCTCGGCCATGGACCACCACTTCCGCCGCTCCAGCCCGACCCGCAATGCGCCGGTGCTGATGGCGCTGGCCGAGGTCTACAACCGCAACGGGCTGGGCCGCGGCGCCCGCGCCGTCGTGCCCTACGCCCACCGCCTGAGCCTGCTCGGCGACTACCTCCAGCAGCTGGAGATGGAGTCCAACGGCAAGCAGGTGAAGCTGGACGGCGCGCCCGTCGGCCGCGCCGCCGCCCCGGTGGTGTTCGGCCAGGCCGGGACGCTCGGCCAGCACGCCTTCTTCCAGCTGCTGCACCAGGGGACGGACGTGGTGCCGGTCGACTTCGTCATCCCCCTGGACCGCGGCGCCGGCGTCGTCGCCAACGGCATCGCCCAGGCGGAGGCCCTGCTGCTGGGCCAGGAAAGCGGCGATCCCCACCGCGCCTTCCCCGGCAACCGCCCCTCCACCACCATCCTGATGCCCGCGATCGACCCCAAGTCCTTCGGCGCCCTGCTGGCGCTCTACGAGCACAAGACCTTCGTCGAGGGCGTGCTGTGGGGCATCAACAGCTTCGACCAGTGGGGCGTGGAGCTGGGCAAGACGCTGGCCGCCCGCATCCTGCCGGAGCTGGAAGGCCGCGACGACCCGGGGAGCCACGACGCCTCGACGGCGGCGCTGATCGCGCGGGCGAAGGGGGCGGGGGAGGCGGCGGCCTGACCGCTCGACACCCCATCCTTCTCTCTGGAGAGAAGGAGGTCCCGGCGTACCGGAGCGAGCGGCAGCTCGCGCAGGTCCACGCCGGAGGAAGAGTGTCTGCCTGAAGGGTGCCGCGGGCCCGAATTCCTCGTCCTTCGGCAAGCTCAGGATGAGGAATTCTACTCAGCCGACCATTCGACCTCATCCTGAGCTTGTCGAAGGGCGAGGTCGGGGCAGACGGTCGGCCGCCTTCCACTCCCCCTCCCACGCAAGGACCTCCGGCGCTCCGCGCCTGCGGTGCGTGGGGCCCTCCTTCTCTCTGGAGAGAAGGAGGAAGGCGGGGACCGCCCATTGCCCGCACCCCGCCCCTCCGCTAAGCCCGCGGCCATGACCGACAGCACCGACTTCCGCCCCGAAGCGCGCAATCCGCGCGGGTTCCAGGACCGCCGCGCGCGCGATCTCGCCGCCGAGCGCAGCATCCTGGAGGCGGTGTCGCATGTGTACGAGCGCTACGGCTTCGAGCGGCTGGAGACGCCGGCGTTCGAGTTCGCCGATGCGCTGGGCAAGTTCCTGCCCGACAGCGACCGTCCGAACGAGGGGGTCTTCGCCCTGCAGGACGACGACGAGCAGTGGATGGCCCTGCGCTACGACCTGACCGCGCCGCTCGCCCGGTTCGCGGCCCAGACATGGGAGACCCTGCCCAAGCCCTTCCGCCGCTACGCCTACGGCCCCGTCTGGCGCAACGAGAAGCCGGGGCCCGGGCGCTTCCGCGAGTTCATCCAGTGCGACGCCGACACGGTCGGCTCGGACCGGCCCGAGGCCGACGCCGAGATCGTCGCCATGGCCGTCGACGGCCTGCGCGCGGCGGGCCTGCCGGCGGGCGCGGCGGTTATGAAGATCAACAGCCGCAAGCTGCTGAACGGCCTGCTGGCCCAGGCGAAGATCGACGACCCGGCCCAGCGGCTGGCGGTGCTGCGCGCCGCCGACAAGCTGGACCGGCTGGGCGAGAAGGGCGTGCGCGACCTGCTGGGCAAGGGCCGGATGGACGAGAGCGGCGCCTATACGCCGGGCGCCCAGATCCCGCCGCCGGCGGTGGACGCGGTGATGGCCTTCCTGGCGGCGGCCAAGGCGACGCGGGCGGCGACGCTGGAGGCGCTGAGCCCCGTCGTCTCCGGTTCGGCCGAGGGCGCCGAGGGGCTGGAGGACCTGGCCCGCATCGACGCGGCGCTGAAGGGCATGGGCGTCAGCGAGGACGACGCCCGGTTCGACCCGGCCGTGGTGCGCGGGCTCGAGTATTACACCGGCGCGGTCTACGAGGCCGAACTGATCGCGCCCGGGGCCGAGCGGGTCAGCCTGGGCTCGGTCGGCGGCGGCGGGCGCTACGACGACCTGGTGGCGCGCTTCACCGGGACGCGCGTCCCGGCGACCGGCTTCTCCTTCGGCGTCAGCCGCCTGGCCTACGCCCTGACCACCTACGAGTGGCTGCAGGGGGAGGCGAAGGCCGGGCTGCGCGGCCCGGTGGTCGTCGCCGTGTTCGATCAGGCCCTGATGGGCGAGTACTTCGCCGTGGCGGCCGAGTTGCGCGCGGCGGGCATACCGGCCGAGGTCTACCTCGGCTCCTCGGGGCTGAAGGCGCAGATGAAGTACGCCGACCGGCGTCTCTCGCCTGCGGTGGTGATCATCGGCGGGGACGAGGCGGCCAACGGCACGGCCACGGTGAAGGACCTCGACCTCGGCCGCGAACTGGCCGGCCGGGTCGCCGACAACGAAGCGTGGCGGCAGGAACGGCCGGGCCAGCAGACGGTCTCCCGCGCCGACCTGGCGGCGGTGGTGGGTCGGATCGTCCACGGCGGATGAGCAAAAGGACGCAGGCAGGTTCCTGATCGCTGATCAGGAAGCTTTCGCGCCTTCCCATCGCTTGACAGTTCAACGCTTTGGCGGCTTTCTCGGACCTGCGTGAGGTTGGCGTGCGCGGTTGTCGCACCCGGTCTCCGGCGTTTCGGGGAGGAAACGCCCGCTCATAAAAGAGCAAAGAAGCCCGCCGCGAGCATCCCCCGCGGCGGGCTTTTTCTATTCCTCCTCTCCCTTGGGAGAGGACGCGAGCGGCGTCGCGCCAGCGACGACGGAGCGGGAGAGGGTCCGGTGAAGGGCACGGCCGTCGCGCACGGCCCCTGTACCCTCTCCGGAGTTCGCTGCGCGACCTCCTCCTCTCCAAAGGGAGAGGGAAGGTGGAGCGCCAAAGCAAAAGGCCGGAGCGGTCGCCCGCTCCGGCCTTTCACGTCAGCGCACCTGGAAGAGGGCTACCAGATGCGGACCCGGTCTTCCGGCTTCACGTAGTACTTGTCGCCTTCCTTGACGCCGAAGGCCTCGTACCAGGCGTCCATGTTGCGCATCGGGCCGACGACGCGGAACTCCGGCGGAGCGTGCGGGTCGGAGACGACCTGCTGGCGCATGGCGTCGTCGCGGTACTTGCCGCGCCACACCTGGGCCCAGCCGAGGAACACGCGCTGGTCGCCGGTCAGGCCGTCGATCACCGGGGCGGGCTGGCCGCCGAGGGACAGGCGGTAGGCCTCGAGGCCCAGCGTCAGGCCGGCGAGGTCGCCGATGTTCTCGCCCATGGTCAGCTCGCCCTTCACGTGGC
>DASPLM010000153.1:0-6223 GCA_035627575.1 Caulobacteraceae bacterium
GAGAAGGGCACGCCCCAGTGCTCGAGCTCGTAGACCGCCTTGGGCGCCTCGCGGCACAGGTATTCGATGGCGTCCTGGTCGCCCAGCCAGTCCGACCCCTTGACGGTGTCGTACATGTGCCAGCGCCAGTCGTCCTCGCCCATGTTGCCGAGCGAGGCCGAGATGCCGCCCTGGGCGGCGACGGTGTGCGAGCGGGTCGGAAAGACCTTGGTGACGCAAGCGGTCTTCAGCCCCGCCTGGGCGCAGCCCAGCGCCGCGCGAAGGCCCGAGCCGCCCGCGCCGACGACGACGACGTCGAAATCGTGGTCGATGAATTGGTAGGCGGCCATGTCAGGCTCCGAGCTCGATGCCTGCGACGGCGGCTATCAGGCAGGCGGCGGCCACGAGGAACAGCAGCCAGCCCAGGAGGGTGTTGAGGCGCAGGGTCAGGGGCCCCGTCGGCCCGTGCAGGTAGTCCTCGATCACCACCCGCATGCCCAGCACCATGTGCCACAGCGAAATGGCCAGGGTCAGCAGCAGCAGGCCGGCGTTCAGCGGCTGGCGGATCCACTCGGCCGCATGCTCGGCGCCCTGTCCGGCCAGGTTGAAGCCCGCCCACAGGCCCCACAGGCCGAGCGGGATCAGGATCACCGAGGACCAGCGCTCGGCCTTCCAGGTCTTCGTGCCGTGCCGGGCCGACGGGCCGATCAGCTGGCGGGGGGTGTGGAACTCGGTCACAGCTGCACCTTCCCGGTGGCGAAGAGCGCGACCCAGAACCCGATGGTGGCGAGCACGCCGAACCACAGGGTCAGGTTGGTCAGGGTGGTCGCGGTCCTGGGGCTGAGACCGTAGCCCAGGTCCCAGATCAGGTGCCGGATTCCGGCGGCCAGATGGTAGAAGGCGCCCGCGGTCAGCAGGAACCAGACCAGCAGGCCGACGGGCGAGCCGGCCACGGCGAGGAAGCTCTCATAGGCCTCGCCGCCGATCGTCAGGGTGGCGATCCAGGCGACGACGATGATCGCCCCGACATAGAGGCCGATGCCGGCCGCCCGCGACAGGATCGAGCCCAGCATGGTGGTGTGGAAGCGCCAGATCTGGAGGTGGGGCGACAGCGGCCTCACCAGCGGCTTGGCGACGCTGTTGCGGGCCTTGGGAGACACGCCCGCGTTCGATTGCGACATGGGTCGAGGTACCTCTGCGCGGGGCGAGAGCGCGCCCCGGTCGCGCCCGGTTTTAGTCCCGCTCGGCCCCGTGTCAACGAAGCCCCTGTCGTAACAGTGGTCTTTCCCGCCGGACGGAACCCGCCCGGCGGGCGCGCGCTCGGTCTTGCGCCCGGCAGCGCCGGGAAATAGCACTGGAATCGGACTTCACCGTGAGGCGCCGTGTCGCTTGTCGCCGTTCTCCTGCTGGCCGCCCTGACCCAGGACCCGGGCGCGCCGGTAGCGACGGGCCCGGCTGCGGCCCCGGCCCCGACGCCTGCTCCCGCCGCGTCCACCGAGGAGGACGGCTCGACCCCCGCCACACCGTCGGCGCCCCAGCCCTACGACGGCGTCTCCGGCGCCCCGCAGGCCGTGCGCCCGTTCGAGATGCCGGCGGCCACGCCGGCGGCGCCCATCCCCTACGGGTCAGCCGCGCTGGACCGCATCCCGACCGCGCCCGTGGAGGTCGAGGATTACCGGCGCAGCTACGAGGCTGCGCCCGACGCGCTGGAGCAGCTATACCAGGCCGGCATCCAGCGCACCTTCGACGCCCAGCAGGTGCGGATGGGACCGCTCGACGGCCAGTGGACTGTGCGCACCGAGGCAGGCTCGGCCATGCTCAGCCTGCTGATCAACGACGCGGGGCCGGGTTCGGACCTGGAGGGCGCGTGGCGCCAGCTCGGCCCGCGCTCGAAGACCGGGCTCCTCCTGTCGGTGTCGCGTGAGGGCGAGGCCCTGGTTGTGAGCTGGTACGACCGAGAGGGCTCGGGCGATCCGGCCGTCATGCGCCTGCGGCCTCAGCCCGGCGGGGCGTGGCGTGGGACCGTGCGGTCCCGGGATATCGAGTACCCGGTGACTATGTCGCGCCGGTGAGGCCGAGCCCGCACCGCGCCGCATCCAGCGCCAGGGGCAGGGCCTCGCCGTAGGCCTCGGCGCTGCCGAAGCCCCACACCGGGCCTGGCCAGGCCGGATCGTCGCCGCGGCGGCCCAGCACGTGCACGTGCAGCTGCGGCACGACGTTGCCGAGCGCGCCGACGTTCAGCTTCTCCGGCAGACGGCCCAGCGACGCGCCCAGTGCGTTCACGGCTTCGGAGGCCAGCTTGATCTCGTCCATCAGCTGCACGCGCTGCTCGCGCGACAGGTCGGTCAACTCGACCGCCCCCGGGACGCGCGGGATCAGCACCAGCCAGGGCCAGCGCGCATCGTCCTGCAGCCGCACCTGGCAGAGGTCGAGCTCGCCCACGAAGGCGGAGGCGGCGTCAATTCGCGGGTCGAGGTCGAAGGTCATGGCAGGCAGATAGGACGGGGGCGGGGCAAGTGCGAGGGCGACCTTTTCCCTCTCCTTCAGGAGAGGAGGCGAGCGGCGGCGCGCAGCGGCGACGGAGCCGGTGAGGCGTCGGCCGACGCACCACGACCTCGTCCTTCGACAGGCTCAGGATGAGGTCGAATTCAGGTTTCAGTAGAAATCCTCATCCTGAGCTTGTCGACCGGCGAGGATTTCGGACCCGCGTCGCGGGACATGACACGCCTCACCCGCTCCGTCTTCGGCTGCGCCGAAGCCGCTCGCTGCCTCTCCTGAAGGAGAGGAAAGAGTGTGATTGAGATTATCGATTTACAGAAACTATTTTCTGTGAGCTCATGGCGCCAGGGAGGTCGCCATGAGCACCGTCGTCCAGTTCACCCCGCCGCCGGCCGCGCCGGAGCCCCCGGCCGTGCCTGGGTCGCCGCCGCCCGTGCCGGCGACGCACCGGCAGATCCAGGCCGGCAGCCGGTGGCTGTCGTGGCTGTTCACGGCGCTTCTGATCGGCGGGGGCGCCATCGCGGCCGTGCTGATCGTCGGCATCCTGGTGTATCCGGGCGACGACCTGCGCATCGGCTCCGACGCGGTGTGGCTGGGCTCGGGCTCGGCGGACTCGGTCGCCTTCCACACCCTGCCGCTGGGCCAGCGGCTGGCCTACGCCCTGGTGGGGGTGGTGCGAACGGCGCCCACGCTGCTGATCTTCTGGCACCTGCGCGGCTTGTTCGGCCTCTACGCCGCGGGCCAGGTGTTCACGCCCGGCAATGCGCGCCACCTCGGCCGGATCGGCGTGTGGCTTTGCGCCTACGCCGTCGCCCCGTTCCTCTGCCACCTGTTCCTGCAGGCGACCGGTTACGAGATCGACAGGCGCTGGATGCACCTGTCCAGCGTCCAGGCCCTGGTGCTGGGCCTGCTGGTCTTCGTCATCGCCCAGGTCATGCAGGTCGGGCACGAGATCGAGCAGGACCGGGAGGCCTTCGTCTGATGCCGATCGTCCTGCGCCTCGACGTCATGCTGGCCCGGCGCAAGATGCGCTCCAACGCCCTGGCCCGCGCCATCGGCATCACCGAGGCCAACCTGTCGCTGCTGAAGTCCGGCAAGGTGAAGGGGCTGCGACTGGAGACGCTGGACGCCATCTGCCGCGCGCTGGACTGCCAGCCGGGCGAGATCCTCGAATACGAACCGGAAGGCGGGGCCGAGGCGCTCCGCCGCGCCGGCTGAACCCACTCGAAGCGGAGACTTCCCGATGAGACTTCCGAAGACGCCCGCCCGGGCGATCGCGGCCCTGTGCCTGATCCTGGCCACGCCCGCCCTGGCCACGCCGGCTGCACCGCCCCCGACGCCAGCCTTCGTCGAGGTGGAGGGCGGCCGGCTGGCCTACGAGACCTGCGGCGAGGGAAACCCGAAGGCCGTCGTCCTGCTGCACGACGGCGTGCTCGGCGCCGCCAGCTGGGACGAGATCTGGGCGCCCCTGTGCAAGCGCTATCGCGTGGTCCGCTTCGACCGGCGCGGCTATGGGGCCTCGGCCCGGGGCAAGGGCGACTATCGGGTCGTGCCGGACATCGCGACTGTGATGAAGGCGGCGGGGATGGAGCGCGCCACGCTCGTCGGCGGATCGTCCGGAGGGGGCATGGCGGTGAACTTCGCCCTGGCCCATCCGGAGGCGGTGGAGCGTCTGGTGCTCGTCGGCGCCTCGCTTGATGGCTACGCCTGGTCGGACCACTGGAACTCGCGCAACGGCTACATCATCCCGCGCGCCCTGATCCGCGACTTCGCCGGCGTCGCCCGGGCGCCGCACATCTTCGCCCCGAAATCCGGCGCCGCCCGCGCCCGCTTCGCCGCCATCCTGAAGGCCAATCCCGGGAACCTCATGGCCGGGAACGGCGTGCTCACCGGCCCGAACGCCTGGCCGCGCCTGGGCGAGATCAAGGTCCCCACCCTCATCATCAACGGCGCCGTCGACATGCCCGACCTGCACGCCCACGCCGGGGCGCTGGCCGCGCTGATCCCCGGAGCGAAACGCGAGATCATGCCGGACACGGGGCACTACCCCTACATGGAGGATCCGGGCGCGTTCCTGAAGCTGGTGACGGGGTTCGTGGGGTAGGCGTACCTGCGGCGGCGTGGTCTACTGCCTGGGGGGGCCGAATGGGTTGGCGTTCTCTGCAGATTGGGCTGCTCCTGGCAGCGGTCGCAACCGCGGCGGGCGCTCAGATTGCGCCACGCGCTGCTTCGGTCTGCGATCTGACCGGAAGTCAACAGGCGACGTTCGACGGCCAGGTCGTGGTGGTTCGCGCGAGGATCAGCGCCTATCCAGGCCAGCACTACCAGATGCTCGAGGATGACGACTGCGAGGGCGACGTCGTCCTGTTCACCACTCAAGAGCTGCAAGGTGGCGCGGACCACTCCATCTGGCCGCCGTTCACCCGTGCCGTGACCCTAGGCGATGTTCAGGTCGAGGCGACCTTCACCGGCCTGTTTCGAATGCGCGGCCCTGGCTCGGGTTTGGCGGTGACGGAGATCGCTGACGTGCGGGTGACTCCGTTTTCGTCTGATCCGCGTTAACTGCCGCAACCCCGTGTCGAAGACGGTTGTGCGGCCCATGTGCGATGCGCCGTGTCGTTCCGCACGCAGGGCGGGGGAAGCCATTCATCTCTTGGCCAGGTGACCGCGCCAGCGCGAGCCCACACGCTTCGATCCTTCTCCTCCCATGCCTGCGGCAGCAGGCAGGGGAGGTGGCGGCGAAGCCGACGGAGGGGGCGAAGAGACGAGCGCAACGCGCGCCGACCGCCCCCTCCACCACGTCGTGGTCCCCTACCCCACTCGCTGCCGCTAGCGGGGGAGGAGAAGGAAGGCGAAACGCCGGTCCTCCCCCTTGCACGAACGGGCGGACCAACGTGCAATTCACCGGGCGCCCGAGGAGGCGGGCCGCATCCGATGACCCTGTCGCAAGACACCGCCGCCGCGCCTGATACGGCCCTGTTCCGCGCCGGTGAATTCCCTGTTTCGAATTCCCTGTTAATTCCGGAAAGCTTAGTAAAAACAGTACTGGAATTCACCCCGTCCTGTTATCGCCTCCAAGCGGTCCGGATTCCCGCCGCCGGCGCCCCGCCGAACCCGTTCGGCCACACCCGCCTTGCCGCCAAGCCTCTCCGGGCGTAGACCGCCGCCCGACGAATTCCTCCTCCCACCGCACAGATTTTCGGAGACCTCACCATGGCGCGCGCCAAGATCGCTCTCATCGGGGCTGGCATGATCGGGGGCACCCTGGCCCACGTCGTGGCCCGCGAGGAACTGGGCGACGTCGTCCTGTTCGACATCGCCGAGGGCACGCCCCAGGGCAAGGCGCTGGACATCGCCCAGTCGGCCACGGTGTTCGGCAAGGACTCCGCGCTGAAGGGCGCCAACGACTACGCCGACATCGCCGGGGCGGACGTCTGCATCGTCACCGCCGGCGTGCCGCGCAAGCCGGGCATGAGCCGCGACGATCTGGTAGCGATCAATCTGAAGGTCATGAAGGCCGTCGGCGAGGGCATCAAGGCGCATGCGCCCAACGCCTTCGTCATCTGCATCACCAACCCGCTGGACGCCATGGTCTGGGCGCTCCGCGAGTTCTCGGGCCTGCCGCACCACATGGTGGTCGGCATGGCCGGCGTGCTGGATTCGGCCCGGTTCGGCCTGTTCCTGAGCGAGCGCCTCGGCGTCTCCGTCGAGGACGTGCGCGCCTGGACGCTCGGCGGCCACGGCG
>DASPLM010000154.1:0-2070 GCA_035627575.1 Caulobacteraceae bacterium
TAAAGCCTTTGATCCCTCTCCCATGGGGAGAGGGCCGGCTCACCGTACCGCCTTCCCTCTCCTGAAGGAGAGGGGGAGACAGAGTGAAGCTTGAACGACAACTGCGAACAAAACAAGAACGATGCTACTTGGCGGCCATCCGCCCCACCGCCTCCGCCGTCGTCACCACCTCGGCGAACTCGAATCCCAGCGTCGCCACATGGGCCCGGTGCACATCCCGCGCCCTCACCGTCCCGCCGGCTCCGTCCGGCAGATCGAAGCAGTCGCAGGCGTCCTCGACCAGGACGACCTTCCAGCCCAAGTTGGAGCCGACCCGTACGCTGGTGGACACGCACATGTCCGTCGAGATGCCGAACAGGACAATCCGCGTCGCGCCGAGTCTCCTCAGGCGCAGGTCCAGGTCCGTGCCGATGAAGGCGGCGTTGACGCTCTTGGTCACCAGGGGTTCGCCCGGGATCGGTTCGAAGCCGTCGCGGAAGGCGTTGCCCGGCAGATCGGCGGCAAGTGTGCTGCCGGGTTCGGCCGAGTCGTGCCGCACGTGGATGATCGAGGCGCCCGCGGCCCGCCACGCCGCCAGCAGGGCGCGGCCGTTCTCGTCGACCCGGTCGTTCCACCGCGGCGGCCAGGGCGGGCCGTCGAAGGCGCGCTGCATGTCGATGGGGATCAGCACGGTGGTCTGGGGGTCGAACATGGCGGGGCTCCTGCATTCGACAGCCCATATGCGCGTGAACCGCGCCGCTTTCGCCCGTAAAGGTGTCGCCTGGACCGGCGGATCGCCGGAGGAGGGCCCCGCGTGACCCTGGACGACAAGGACCGGAAGCTGCTCGCGGCGCTGGCGGCGAACGCGCGGGAGAGCGTTGTCTCCCTCGCGCGCCGCATCGGCCTGTCGCGCAGCGCGACCCAGGAGCGGCTGGCGCGGCTGGAGCGGTCGGGCGCGATACGCGGCTATTCGGTGCGGCTGGCCGAGGGCGCGTCGGGCGCGGCGGGCGTGCGCGCCTGGATGAGCCTGGCCTTCGACCCGGGCGTCGCCTGCGACGCGGTCATCCCCTTCATCGAGGCCATGGCCGAGGTGGAGGCCGCCCACGCCCTGGCCGGGCCGATCGACCTGCTGCTGTCCGTGCGCTGCGCTTCCAACGGCGAGCTGAGCCACCTGCGCGACCGCATCGCGGCCGTGCCAGGCGTGGCCTCGGTGACCACCCACATCCTGCTGGCGACGCGGTTCGAGCGGGGAGCCGGGTAGCCTAGTTGGCCGGGGCCGCCGCCGGCTGAGGCGGCCGGGCGGGCGCTGTCGGAACCGTCGTCCCGTCGCTGAGCGACGGCAGGCCGATGTGGACCAGCTTCCAGGTGAACAGCTGGCGCCGCTCCCAGGTGAAGACCGTCTCGCCCTGGTCGCTGGAGACTGTGAGGCGGGCCCGGTTGGGACCCCAGTAGCTGTAGGCCGGATAGGGCGGGGCGATGACCCGGCCGCGCTGGGCCAGAGCCGGCTCGGCGCCGCGCGCGGCGCGGCCCTCGCCGCGGGTGAGGGCGACCAGGGCCTGGGGCGACAGGTAGCTGTCGGCGGTGGGCGAGGCGGTCATGGGCTCCAGCGAGCGCCGCAGGGCGCCGATGGGGTCCTGCCACACGCTGGGCGGCGGCCCCGCCGGCGGATTGCCCGGGTTCACCTGCTCGCGAAGGCTGCCGCGCACGGCGTCGTAGTCGATCAGCTGGACCAGGGCCTGGGCGTCATTGGACTGGGCCGCCGAGCGCAGGGCGAAGAAGCCGTAGTAGGGCGCGCCGACGAAGCCGATGAAGGCGCCGAACAGCAGGACGCTCAGCAGACTCGACAGAAAACGGCCCATGCGATCTCCCCGGCGACGTCCGGTCTTAACCATTGCATGCGGCAAGGGTTGCGCAAAGCCGGTTCCCCGGCAGGGGGAGGGGGCGGCCAGTCCGGATTCCCTCCCTTGGGAGGGGACGAGGTCGCGCAGCGAACTCGGGGAGGGTTCAGGGCCGTGCGCGACCGGTACGCCGCGACCTCGTGCTTCGACAGGCGCGTGATGGCGGTGACTGCCAGCGTACAATCGATGTCCC
>DASPLM010000155.1:0-2742 GCA_035627575.1 Caulobacteraceae bacterium
CGCATCGCCGAGGCCCAGGCGCGCCGCGAAAGTGAACGCAAGCGGCTGGAGGCCGAGACCGCCCAGGCGTCGCAGAACGCCTTCGTCGCCACCATCGGCCATGAGTTGCGCACCCCCATCAGCGCCATGCTGGCGGGCGCGGGCGAGCTGGCCCGCGGCGCCCACGACGGCGCGGCTCGCTCCCAGGCCAACCTGATCCTGGACGCCGGCAAGATGATGAAGACCCTGCTGGACGACATCCTCGACCACGCCAAGCTCGAAGCGGGCCGGATGACCGTCGAGCAGACCCCGTTCGACCTTCGCGCCGTCACCGCCCAGGTGGCGCGGTTCTGGGCCGCCGAGGCCCGCAAGAAGGGCCTGCGCCTGCGCGTCGAGGGCGCGGCGGGCCTTCCGGCCTGGGTCGAGGGCGACCCGACGCGGCTAAGGCAAATCCTGAACAACCTGATCTCCAACGCAGTGAAGTTCACCGCCACCGGGTCGGTCACCCTGCGCCTGTCGGCCTGGCCGTCGGAGGACGACAACTACGCGCTGCGCTTCCAGGTCATCGACACCGGCGAGGGCATGGATCCAGAGCAGATCGCCCGCCTTTTCCGGCCGTTCGAACAGGCCGACGCCGGCGTGGCCGCCCGCTATGGCGGCACGGGCCTGGGGCTGGCGATCAGCCGGCAGCTGGCGCGCCTGATGGGCGGCTTCCTGACGGCCTTCAGCGTGAAGGATTCCGGCTCGGTCTTCACCCTGGCCCTGACCTTCCCCATCGCCGAGGCGCCCGAGAGCGAACAGCCGGTCTTCGATCTCGAGGAGGAAGCGGCGGCCTTCGAGCCCGACGAGGATCGGCCGGTCCGGATTCTGGTGGCCGACGACCACGAGATCAACCGCCGCGCCGTCCAGCTGGTGCTGGAGCCCACGGGCGCCCTTATGACGGCGGTGGAGAACGGGCTGCTGGCGGTGGAGGCCGCCCAGCGCGAGGCCTTCGACATCATCATCATGGACGTGCGCATGCCCGAGTGCGACGGCCGCGAAGCCACGCGCCGAATCCGCGCCACACCCGGCCCGAACCAGTTCGTGCCGATCATCGCCGTCACCGCCGACACCCAGGACGACGACAAGCAGGCCTGCCGCGATGCGGGCATGACCGGCTTCGTCGGCAAGCCGATCGATCCGATGAAGCTGCTGAACACGGTGATCGAGGCCCTGAACGGGGTCGAGGACGCCGGCGGCGCCCAGGGGCGTCAGGTCGCCTGACCGAGCAGGCGGCGCAGGCGCTCGGCAAGCGCCGCCTCGTCCTTCATCTCGCATTCCCAGATCGTCTCCGCCCGCCAGCCCATGGCGGCGTAGCGGTCCGCCGTCTGCGCGTCGCGGGCTCGGTTGCGCCCGATCTTGGCGCGCCAGTACTCGGCGTTGGCCTTGGGCTCGCGGGCGCCGCGGGCGCAGTCGTGTCCGTGCCAGAAGCAGCCGTTGACGAAGATCGCCAGCCTGCGGCCAGGCATGGCGACGTCCGGCGCGCCGGGCAGGTCCCTGCGGTGGAGGCGGTAGCGGGCGCCCAGGCCCGTCAGGAGGCGCCGGACGTTGAGCTCGGCGCCGGTGTCCTTGCCCTTCACCCGCCGCATCACGGCCGACCGCTTCTCGGGCGAGAAGACGTCCGTGGCGGCGGGCTTGTCGGGCGCGTGGCTCAGAGCTGCCCCAGCAGGTGCTCGGCGGTGGAGACGCGGAATTCGCCGCCCTGCTCGACGTTCAGCTGCTTCACCACGCCGTCCTCGACCAGCATCGAGTACCGCTGCGAGCGCGTGCCCATGCCGAACTTCGAGCCGTCCATCTCCAGCCCGACCTTCTTCGTGAAGTCGGCGTTGCCGTCGGCGAGCATGACGATGTCCCCGCCCACGTCCTGGTCCTTGCCCCAGGCGCCCATCACGAAGGCGTCGTTGACCGAGAGGCAGGCGATGCTGTCGACGCCCTTGGCCCGGAACTCTGCCGCCTTCTCCTTGAAGCCCGGCACGTGCTTGGCCGAGCAGGTGGGGGTGTAGGCGCCGGGCAGGGCGAACAGGGCCACCGTCTTGCCCTTGAACAGGTCGTCGGTGGTGCGGTTCTGCGGACCCTCGTCCGTCATCACCTGAAGGGTCGCGTCCGGCAGGCGGTCGCCGACTTGGATGGCCATGGAAGTTCTCTCCTCGCGCGATTTCGCGTCGCCTGCAGATAGCCCCGCCGGGCGGACGCGCCAAGCCGACCTTGAAACGCGGCCCCGCCCGGACGATACAGGAAGGGATGTCCGAGCCCGCAGTTCCCGCCGACGCCGAGTTCCTCAACGGCCGCCTGCTGATCGCCATGCCCGGCATCGCCGACCCGCGCTTCGAGCGGGCGGTGATCCTGGTCTGCCTGCACGCGCCCGAGCAGGCCATGGGCATCCGGGTGAACCTGCCCCACGACGACATGGAACTGGCGGCGATCCTCGACAAGCTGGGAGTCGAGGGCCAGCCCCGCGATCCCCGCCAGCCCGTGCTGCGCGGCGGTCCGGTCGAGCGCGACCGGGGCTATGTGATCCACTCCGACGACTACGAGGTCCCCGGATCGACCCTGTCGGTCAGCGAGGGCCTGTGCCTGACCGCCACGCGCGAGATCCTGCAGACCCTCACCCAGGGCCACGAGCAGCCGCGCCGCGCGGTCCTGGCGCTGGGCTACGCCGGCTGGGGACCGGGGCAGCTCGAAGTCGAGCTGCGCGAGAACGTCTGGCTGGCCGCGCCGGCCGAC
>DASPLM010000156.1:0-7056 GCA_035627575.1 Caulobacteraceae bacterium
GGGTGGGCGGACCGGGGGTCAGCTTCGACTTCGAGCGCACCGGGCCACGCGCCGGCGAGACCCTCGCCGTCCAGATCTCGGCGAGCGGGTCGGACTGGTCGGAAGTCCGCAACGTAAGCAGCACCTTCATGGGAGGACGCCCGACGGAACGGTTCCGCGCGGCCTGGTCGTTCGAAGACCTCGATCTCGCGGCGAAGGTCGACTATCGCCGTCCCGGGGACGGCGACAGGGAGTTCGCGGCCAGCATCGAATGGTCCCGCCTCGAACGGACCGTCGCCAACAGCTTCACGGCGCTGGAGGGACTGTCGCCTGATCTCAATTTCGCACGGACCATCCACGGCGAGCGGGATACAGTCGCTGTAGCCGGCAGCTACCAGTCTCCGTTCGGCGCCTGGACGGTCCTCCCCGCGCTCCGCCTCCAGGCGCGTCGTCAACTGGTGGAGGAGGCGAGCGTCGCCGCCGCTCGCACGACAACAGACTGGTTTCCCAGCCTGCACGTCAAGCGGAGCCTGATGGAGGGGCTGGACCTGTCGGCGAGCTATTCCAGGCGGGTCGACTATCCGGATGTGAACCTGCTTTCCTCAGCGATCCAGAGGCGGAGCGCGACCGACGCCTCGACCGGCAACCCCGACCTCGAGCCCCGCCGCACCGACGCCTTCGAGGTGCGGATGGACTACCAGCGGGAGACCTCCTCGGTCAGTCTCACGGCCTATGCCCGCGAGAGCTCCGAGACCTGGGCCTGGATCAGCGATATCGACGCTGATGGCGTCAGAATCTCGCGCCCCATCAATTCAGGGCGTGGTGCAAGCCGGGGCGCGGAACTCTCGTTCAGGGGAGATTTCGGCGACCGGGTCGGATACGTGCTGACCGGCAACATCTTCTACGAAGAGCTGAGAATGTTCGACGGCGCCGTCTTCCGCGAGGACAGCGGCGCTCGATACACGGCGAACGGGGAGCTCAACTACACGTCACCTGCCCGGGGGGCGCTCGAGGGCGACCGCTTCCAGGCCACGTTCAGCCTGTACGGGCCCCAGCGAGGCGTCGACAGCGAGGATGACGGGTTCTTCCAGGCCGACCTGACATGGAGGCGACAGCTGACGTCCAAGGCGGCAGTGACGCTCTCGATAGCCGACGTGTTCGAGACCGCGACCACTCACACCCGGACCTTCACCAGGGAATTCGACGAAGTGCGCGACAGCAGCGGTCGTGGGCGAACCGTCCGCCTGAACCTCGCCTACACCCTCGGAGGCAAGCGCCCCTAGCAGCGAGCACGAAAAACCGCGCGGATTGCTCCGCGCGGTTCTTGGTTCAGGGTCGGCCGGTCAGGTCGGCGGACGCGGGGCGTCGCCGTAGCTGGGGCCCTCGTAGTAGCCGGGACCGCCGTTGTCGCCGTTGAGCGGACGGCCGTCCGGACCCCAGGTGCGGTACTGCTGGTCGTACATTTCCCGCGGCCACGGCTCCATGGCGTAGTAGCCGTCCGGATTCTCGAAGCCGGCGTCGCGCTCGTAATCGAGGTAGC
Organism: Caulobacteraceae bacterium; assembly: GCA_035627575.1. Lineage (GTDB taxonomy): Bacteria > Pseudomonadota > Alphaproteobacteria > Caulobacterales > Caulobacteraceae > JAEZEZ01. The sequence continues at coordinate 1,520 of DASPLM010000156.1, forward strand.
GCGGGTCCAGCCGGCCAGGGTCCTGGCAGACCCCGCCGTTGTTGCGCCAGCCGGGCATGTAGTAGAGCCGCTGGCCGCGGCGCTTGTCGCGGCGGTGGCGCTGGTAGGACTTCCAGTCGCCGTGGCGGTGGTCCACCTCGGTCACGCGGCAGTAGCTGTTGGAGTAGGAGTAGAAGTTGGTGTCGTCGGTCACCGGCGCGATGCCGCCCGGCTCCACGTACACGTCCTGGTACTTCGCGCCGTAGAACTGGACGTGCTGCAGGTGCACCGGCCGCGCCGCCCCGATCTGGATGCCGAACAGGTTGGCGCCGATGCCGATGTTCTCGACATGCATCTCGCCGCCGGCCGCCACGATGCCCTTGCCGGCGCGGCAGATCTGCCCGCCCCTGATGGTCGTGGTGTTGGCGCCGGTCTGCCACAGGCCGATGCCGAAGCCGCAGATGTAGCTGTCGACGATCTCCAGCTTGCCAAGGTTGCGCGAGGGACTGACGACGACGCCGACGCTGGGGGTGCCGAACACCTCGGCGGCCGGATGCGAGGACCAGATGGCCACGTCCTTGATCACGCTCTTGGCGTTGCCCGTCGGCGTGATGTCGACGCCGATGGCGGCCGAGCCGCTGATGATGGCGTCGCGCATCATCAGGGTGGCGTCCTCGACGAAGACCGCGCGGTCCTCGGTGTCGGCGTCGATGATGCTGTCCTCGGTCACGTGGACGGAGCCGCCGTCGACGTACATGGCCGAGCCGTTGCCGTGGTAGCGCACCACCGTGCTCTCCAGGCGCAGGTTGGCGCCCTCGGAATAGATGCAGGGCTGCTCGCCGCCCTCGGTCGCCTCGATCACCAGGTTGCGCAGGATCACCTCGCCCGTGGCCATCGGCGCCACGTCGATGCAGACCTGGCCCGCCTTGGCGCGCAGCGTCGCGGGCAGGGCGCGCCACTCGCTGCGCCCGCCGAGGCGCTTGCCGCGGAAGGGCCGGCCGCCGTCGGCCTGGATGGTCACCGGCTTGGTGATGCGCACGCTGTCGAGGCAGGCGCGGTCGGCGCTGCCGGCCCGGACGATGAGCGTCCCGCCGGGGGCCAGGCTCTCGAGCGCATAGTTGATCTCGTTGGGGCCGCGCGCGGTCCCGCAGTCCACGAAGGCGACATCGCGCAGGGCGCCCGTCCAGGGGCGGTAGTCGGGCCCGTAGCCGTGGCCGTGACCGTGGCCGTGCCGGTAGCCGTCCCGGTAGCGCGGCTTGTGCGGCTTGCGGCGCTTGATCGGCGGCTTCAGCAGCAGCCCGAAATCGGGGCGCAGCTGGGTCTCCACCTTGGCGTCGGGATAGGCGTGCACCGACGGCGCGGCGAACATGAGCGCCGCCATCGCGGCGGCGGCGATGCCGAGAAGTCCGGTCTTCCTGGTCATCGGCGACCCTCGTCATAACTGCGGTCCGGGCCGTAACGGCGCCGGTCTCGGTAGGATGGACGGCCCCCGCGGGAGACCTGGTTCAGCACCGCCTGGATGCGCGAAATGGTCGGCTTGAAGCCGGCCAGCGCGCTCTCGATGCGGTAGACGACGGCCTTGGCCTTGTCCTGGTCGGCCACGCCCTCGATGCCGAGCGCGAAGTAGGTGGACATGGCGAACTTGGCCTCGGGCGAGCCCTGCTTGTCGGCTTCCTCGAACCAGTGGAAGGCCCGCGCGTAGTCGGCCGGGACGCCGACGCCCTCGGCGTACATGACCGCCAGCACCAGCTGCGCCTTGGAGGAGCCGTTGACGGCCGCGTACTGGACGGCGCGGACCTTCTCGAGGTTGGTCATGCGCCCGCCCTGGGCGTGGCCGAGCATGGCCTTCAGCGTGTCGATCTCGCCCTGGGCCAGGTTCTCGCCGCTGTTGGTCGGACGCTGGATGACGCCCAGGTACAGCAGGGCGTCGGAGACGTGCTGGAACGGCAGCTCATGGATGCGCTGCAGGGCGTATTCGTACGCGTCGCCGCGGGCCCGGCTCTGGTCCGAGTGCGGCACCCCGCCCTGGGGCGCGTCCGGCGGATAGAACTCGAACGGCGGCACCCAGCGCTTGGCCTTGGCCTCCACGAAGGCGCCGTAGTTGGCCCGCTGCGGCGTCGACCGCTCGAAGTCCTTCAGCAGGACGTAGGCGCTGACGTCGCCGGTCTGCACCGCGAGGTAGTTGTACAGGTAGGCGTCCACGTCGTTGCGCGGGAACAGGTTGGTCACGGAGCGGGGCCCGCGGCGGCCGTCCTTCTCGCGCAACAGGCCCGAGGCGCGCAGGGCCTGGGCGTTGTCCGCCGGCTCGCCGAACGGCCCGTAGAGGTCGTCGTACAGCCGCGCCAGGGTCCGGTAGCCTTCGGCGTCCATGGTGGACAGGACGTAGATGATGCGGTTGCGGACCTCGTCGCGCTCCTGGGTCGACATGCGCGCCAGCTGCCGCTCGAGGGTGGCGTAGGCGTTCTCGCGCTCCCAGGCGCGGCAGTCGTCGTAACGCGACAGCGGCCGCCAGCCGTTGAAGCCGCGGCGGACCGCCCGGTTGATCGGAGCGTAGCCGTCGCCGTTGGCCAGGGCCATCGCGTACCAGACCGCCGATTCGATCGGGTCCTCGATGTTCTTGTCGACGGCGCGGCTCGCCTGGTAGCGGCGGCCGAGTTCCAGCTGGGCGAAGAAGTCGTTGGCGAAGGCGAGGCGGCGCAGATGCCGGATCTCGCGCTCCTGGTCGTTGAAGCCGGGCTGGACGCCGGAGATTCCCTGCGGCCGCGGGCACGCGTAGCGCGCCTCGGCCTTGCGTCCGAATCCAAATCCGCCGCCCGGACGGTCTGCCGCGCCATAGTCGCCGCAGCTCGCCAGCGTCAGGCCGGCAAGCGCCAGAACGCCTATGGCGGCCCCGACGAGAAGCGGAGTCGCTCTGGACCGGCGCCCGAAGGAGGGATCCGACTCCGCCATCACATCACCCCGGCCATTCGGCCGTTAACCATATTCGTTAACGCGATTAGCGGCTTCACCGTATCGGCTGTCAAGCTGCGACCCATTTGGAAGACCCACGTTCCTGGGGACCGTGTCCGTCCCGCCTCGCAACGGGTCGCAACTGCAACGCTGAAACCACAACATTCTTTATTCAGGCGAGTGGAGGGCCCATATGCCGGCCTGTCCCGGAGTCCGCCCATGTCCTACGCCGCCCGCAACGACCGTCCCGCCGACAAGGCCGAACGCTACGCCGAACTGGCGCAGGAGATCGCCGCGGTGCTGGAGGGCGAGCCCAACCTGACGGCGCGCATGGCGACGCTCTCATCGATGCTGGCTGACGGCTTCGAGACCTACTTCTGGACCGGCTTCTACGTGGTCGATCCGGACAGGCCCGGCGAGCTGGTGGTGGGCCCCTACCAGGGCACGCTCGGCTGCCTGCGCATCCCCTTCGGCCGCGGCGTCTGCGGCGCGGCGGCGGCGACGCGGACCACCCAGATCGTCGAGGACGTCCACGCCTTCCCCGGCCACATCGCCTGCGACAGCCGCTCCAACAGCGAGATCGTGGTGCCGGTGCTGGACGCGGCGGGCGAGCTGATCGCGGTCTTCGACGTGGACTCGACCGAGCACGCCAGCTTCGACGCGGTGGACGCCGAATGGCTGGAGCGGATCCTGAAGGCGACGTTTGCGGCCTAGCCGCCGCCCTCCTTCGGATCGCCGTTGCGGAACTTCCACTTCATCACCAGCACGCTGAAGGCCATCAGGCCGGCCAGCGCATTGGCGACGATGATCGGCCAGGCCATGGTCAGCACGCCGTAGACGACCCACAGCACGAAGCAGGTGCAGGTCAGGACGTAGGTCCGCAGCGACACGTTCGACGCGTCGCGCTCGCGCGCGATCTTCAGCACCTGGGGCGCGAAGCTGGTGATGGAGGCGACGGCCGCGGCCGTGCCGACGATGTTGGCGGCGAGATTGCTCATGACGTCCACGCCGCCCTGTGGCGGAATGCCCCCGGAAACTGCATGAGGTCGGAAACGGCGCCGTATGCGCCGGGTTCCGAAGGGAGACGAGCATGGGTCCGAGCACCGTCCTGATCACCGGCGCCGCGTCCGGCATCGGCGAGGCGACCGCGCGCCGCCTGGCCGCCGACGGGACGGCGCAGCTGGTGCTGGTCGACCGCGACGCCGACCGGCTCGACATCCTGACCCGCTCGCTGGAGGGCGTGCGCGTCTTCGCCTCGGCCTTCGACGTCTCCGACGCCGACGCCTGGCCCGCGCTGGAGGCGGGGGTGGAGGAGCGCTTCGGCGGGCTGGACGGGGTGGTGGTCAACGCCGGGATCGCCCACGGCGCGCCCATCACCGAGATCGCCTTCGACGACTGGCGCCGCGTCATGGCCGTCAACCTCGACGGGGCCTTCCTGACCCTGCAGTCGGGCCTGCGCCTGGTGCGCAAGCACGGGAAGGGCGGGGCGGTGGTGATGGTCGCCTCGGCCGCGGGGCTGAAGGCCGAGCCGGGCATCGCCGCCTACGCCGCCTCCAAGGCCGCGGTGATCCAGCTGGCGAAGGTGGCGGCCAAGGAGGGTGCGGGCGAGAGGATCCGCGTCAACGCCATTGCGCCGGGCGGGGTGGAGACCGACATCTGGCGCGGGGCCCCCTTCTTCCGGGACCTCGCCGCCCAGGCCGGCAGCGAGCGCGCCGCCTTCGACCAGATGGCGGCCATGGCCACCCCGCTCGCCCGCTTCGCCCAGGCCGACGAGATCGCCGGCCAGATCGCCTTCCTGCTGTCGGACGCCGCCGCCTACATCACCGGCGCCGTGCTGGTCAGCGACGGGGGCTACACGCTCTAGCCGCCGGGGCCGGAACGCCGCAGGGCGTTGCACGCAAGGCCCCGGGTCGCTACATCCCGGCGCAACTTCCCGTCATCCCAGACGCCTTCCCAAGCGAGCGCGCGCGCCCATGGCCCAGCAGTACATTTTCTCCATGCAAGGCCTCACCAAGGCCTATCCCGGCGGCAAGAAGGTGTTCGAGAACATCTGGCTGTCCTTCTACCCGGACGCCAAGATCGGCGTCGTCGGCGTCAACGGCTCCGGCAAGTCGACCCTGCTGAAGATCATGGCCGGCATCGACAAGGAGTTCTCCGGCGAGGCCAGGGCCGCCGAGGGCACCAAGATGGGCTACCTCGAGCAGGAGCCCCAGCTGGACCCGAACCTCGACGTCTGGGGCAACGTCATCGCCTGGTGCGAAGAGAAGAAGATCTTCGACCAGTACAACGAGGTCGCGACCAAGCTCGGGGAGGACTACTCCGACGAGCTGATGGAGGAGATGACCAAGCTCCAGGAGAAGCTCGACGCGGGCGACCTGTGGGACATCGACAGCCGCATCGAGATGGCCATGGACGCCCTGCGCTGTCCGCCCAACGACGCCGACGTCGCCAAGCTGTCGGGCGGCGAACGTCGCCGCGTGGCGCTCGCGCGCCTGCTGCTGTCGAAGCCCGACATGCTGCTGCTGGACGAGCCCACCAACCACCTCGACGCCGAGAGCGTCGCCTGGCTGCAGCACCACCTCGAGGCCTTCCCCGGCTGCGTCATCCTG
>DASPLM010000157.1:0-2592 GCA_035627575.1 Caulobacteraceae bacterium
CGACGGGATGATGGTCTCGATCATCCAGTCCAACTACCGCGGCATGGGCTCGGGCCTGGTGCCGGACGGCGCCGACGGCCGCACGCTGGGGTTCATGTTCCAGGACCGCGGCGAGCTGTTCGCCCTGCGCGACGGGCACCCGAACCTCTATGCGCCGGGCAAGCGGCCGTTCCAGACCATCATCCCCGGCTTCGCCACCAAGGGCGACAAGCCCTGGCTGGCGTTCGGGGTGATGGGCGGGGACATGCAGCCGCAGGGACAAGCCCAGATCATCATGAACATGGTCGACCACGGCCTGGGCCTGCAGGAAGCCGGCGATGCGCCCCGCTGGCATCACGAGGGTTCGAGCGAACCGACTGGCGAGCCGCAGCAGGGCACGGGCATCCTGCGGCTGGAGACCGGCGTGCCGGACGCCACGAAGAAGGCGCTGGCCGCCATGGGCTGGAAACTGGGCGACAGTGACGGCGGCTTCGGCGGCTACCAGGCCGTCGAACTCGGCGAGCAGGCCTACGGCGCGGCGTCCGAGATGCGCAAGGACGGGCTGGCGCTAGCCTATTGACCCATGCCTGACCCCATCTTCTTCGACGGCCCCCAGGCCTTCCGCCGCTGGCTGGAGGAGAACCACGCCACCGCGACCGAGGTGGTCGCCGGTCTGTGGCGGACCCATACCGGCAAGCCGACCATGACCTGGCCCCAGAGCATCGACCAGGCGCTGTGCTTTGGCTGGATCGACGGGGTGCGCCATCCGCTCGACGCCGACAGCTATTCCATCCGGTTCACGCCGCGCCGGCCGGGCAGCCGGTGGAGCCAGGTCAACATCGCCAAGGTGGGCGAACTGGAGGCGGCGGGCCTGATGACGCCGGCCGGGCGGGCCGCCTTCGAGGCGCGGGTGGAGGGGCCGCCGCGGGCCTATTCGCCCAGGATGGACGTCGCCTTCGCCGAGGGCCAGGAGGCGGCGTTCCGCGCGGCCGCCGACGCCTGGGCTTTCTGGGAGAAGCAGCCGCCCTCCTACCGGCACAGGCTGACGTGGCACGTCTCCTCGGCCAAGTCCGAAGCCGCCCGCGCCAACCGCCTGACCAGGCTGATCGAGGCGAGCACGGCCGGAAAGAGGCTCTCGTGACCCGCGAGGAGGTCCACGCCCTGATCACTGCCCTGCCCCTGGTGGAGGAAGGGACCTCCTGGGGCATGCCGTCCTACAAGGCGGCGGGGAAGTTCCTGACCCGTATCCGCGCCGAGGACGACAGCCTGGTCGTTTATCTCGACAGCATCGACGAGCGCGACATGCTGATCGATGCCGAGCCCGACACGTTCCACCTTACCGACCACTACCGCGGCTATCCCATCGTGCTGGCGCGGGTGGCGAGCGTTGATCCGGAGTGGCTGAAGGTCAGGCTGACCGCGCGCTGGCGCCGTCTGGTCTCGGCCAAGGCGCGGAAGGCGCACAGCCTCTAGGCCGAGCGGGCCATCTCCACCTGCCGCGTGTCCACCTGCAGGCCCGAGGCGAGCGCGCCGATGGCCAGGGGCGTGGTGGACGGCTCGTCCACCAGGCGCAGGCGCAGCGCCGGCCAGCGGGCGCCGAGGGCGCACAGCAGGTCCACCGCCGCGTCGGTGTCCGCGGCCGCGGCGTCGAACAGCACCAGCTTGCCGCCGTGCTCGAAGGCCAGGGCGTAGCCCACAACCTCGCCGCCGCGCCGCACGCCCAGCGGAACCGCCCCCTCGCCGATGCCGTCGAGGCCGGTGGCGATCTCGCGGCGCCAGGTCGGCGTCGCCGGGTTCAGGCGCCGGTGGGCCGCGATGAAGTCGTCTGGCGACAGGGTCTCGGCACGCGCCGGGCCCGACGGCGGCAGGCCCTCGAACAGCAGCAGGTCGCGCGTCTCGACGAAGCCGCTGCGGCGGTAGAGCTGGCGCGCCGGGTTCTCGTCGATCACCTCCAGCACCGTCTCGGCCACGCCTTCGCGGTCCAGCAGCTCCAGTTGGGCCGTCATCAGCTGACCGGCCAGGCCGCGGCGGCGGAACGGCAGCGCGATGCCGAAGCCGCCGATCCAGGCGCGCTCGGCGCGGACGGCGGCGAGGGACAGGCCCACAGGCCGGTCGTCGACCAGGGCGACCAGCGACCTGGACAGGTCGATCTGCGAGCGCCGCACGTGCCGCTCCACCAGGGCCTCGGTGAAGTTCAGCGGGACCAGGTAGTCCTCGTAGGCCGCGTTCCAGATGCGGGTCAGGGCGGCGAGGGAGAAGTCGGAGGCGCGGTCGATATCGAGCATCGTCCCCATGTAGCGCACGGCGAAGCTTTCGTAAGGGCATTCACGCCCGGCGCGTGCGGAACGTCACCGAGTAGCGCAGGGCGTCCACCCCGGCGATGCTGTGCTCCCACTCGGTCCGCACCGGGCCGTCCAGCCGGTAGGCCGAGCGAGGCTCGGCGAGGAAGGAGGCCCGCTCGAATCCCCTGGCCGCGCGCCGACGGAAGCGGATGACGCAGGCCGACAGCAGGGACACGCCGATCACCACTCCGAACTCGGGCCGGTCGCGATGCCAGCCGATGCCGGCGCCCGGCGTGTATTCCGTCACCAGCGCGTGGACCAGGGTCTCCGG
>DASPLM010000158.1:0-2022 GCA_035627575.1 Caulobacteraceae bacterium
GGCCGGACCGGCTCCGCGAGATCCAAGACGTCACATCGCTGCCGGTCTGGGTTTCGGAGGTTGGCGTGTCGACTTTCGGGGCCGAGGAGGTCCAGGAGTTCGGCCTGCACCGCACCGCGGCGCTTCTCATCGGCCGAGCGCCCCGCATCCACTGGTACAGCCTGTACGACCTGCCGAAGACCTGGGAGGCGACCACGCGGCACAAGGAGGCGGAGGGGTCGTCCTACTACCGGCACTTCCACATGGGCCTGCTGCGCGAGGACGGGACGCCGAAGCCGGGACTGGAGGTCTATGCCGACTACGCCTCCCAGATGGGCCTGTGCCAGTGGTTCCACTACCACGACCACCGGATGGACGACGCCGTGGCCTGGATGAAGCGGCTGGGCGTGCGCCACCTGCGCACGGGCCTCAGCTGGGCCGACAGCTTCCGCCCCGAGGCCCTGGCCTGGTTCGACCGGCAGATGGAGGCCCTGGCCGACTTCGAGGTCACCGTCACCTTCTGCTTCACGCCCGAGCATCGCGGGATCGAGCCGCACCACACCAGCCCGCCACAGGTCGCCGAGGAGTTCGCCGAGTTCTGCGCCGCCATGGTCCGCCGATATGCCCCGTCGTCGTTGGCCGCCACAGCGCCGGCGACCGCCTTCGCCGCAGAGTAGCGCCGTGGCGACGGGGGCCGGACCAGCGTTCGACGGGCCGGATTTCGACTGGCTCACGCCCCAGCTCGCGGTGGGCGGCAGCCAGGCGCCGCGCGACGCCTGGGCACTGGCGCGGGTGCACGGGATCGACGCCGTCATCGACCTGCGCGCCGAGGCCTGCGACGACGTCGAGCTCCTGTCGCTGCACGGCGTCCAGTTCCTGCACCTGCCGACCCATGACCTTGCGCCGCTGTCGCAGGAGGTGCTGGACGAGGGCGTCACCTTCGCCAACCGCGTGCTGTGGGGCGGCCGTCGGCTGCTGATCCACTGCGAGCACGGCATCGGCCGCTCGGCCACCCTGGCGCTGTGCGTCCTGATCAGCCGGGGCGACCCGCCGCTGGAGGCGCTGCGCCTGGCCAAGACCCGGCGCTGGAAGCTGTCGCCCAATCCCGAGCAGTACGAGTGCTGGGTCCAGTGGATCCAGCGCTGGCGCGAGGGCGGTGGGATCGACCTCGCGCCGCCCGACTTCGAGACCTTCGCCGACGTCGCCTACGCGCATCTGCGCCCGGCAGGCTGATGTGGGTCTACGGCGAGCGGTCGCGAAACGCCGACCCGCGCGCCCTGCTTGCCGAGGTCGAGGCGCGACTCGGCGCCCTCGCCGCCATGCCTCCGGGCCTGGAGCGCCACACCGCCCTGGTCGCTGCCCTTATCCTCGCGGGCGAGCTGGCGCAGGGCCTCGCTGACGCCGAACTCGAGGCCTTGGGCCACGACGACCTGACGCCGCTGCAGCAGGCGGCGATGGAGTGGCTGACCGACCTCGCCGGCGCCGTCGCCTCCTCGTGGCGCAGCCGCTTCGCCCACGTCGACGCTCTTCCCCCCGCCGCTGAGTTGGCGGCGCTGAATCTGCCGTCCCATGTGACGACCAGGACCGGCGAGGGCTACGCCTTCTACGCGGTCTATCCGGAGAGCTACCTGGAAGCCGCCACGCGCGCGGGGTTCGACCGCCCGCCGATGGTGATTGGCCTGCGCAGCATCGGCACGGGCCTCGCCGCCCTTGTCGCCGCCGCCACCGGCGCGGAACCGCCGGTCACCCTGCGGCCGACGGGCCATCCGTTCCACCGCGAGGTTCGTGTCAGCGAGGCGCAGGAGGCGCACCTGCGCGCCCGCGCATCCGGCCGCTTCGCCGTCGTCGATGAGGGGCCGGGCCTGTCCGGCAGCTCCCTGGGCGCGGTCGGCGACCTGCTGGAGCGGCTTGGCGTGCCGGAAGACCGTATCGACTGGTTCCCCAGCCACGCCGGCGACCTGGGCCCGGAAGCCGATCCGCGCCACCGCGCGCGCTGGGCCCGCGCCCGCCGCCACGTCGTCGACTTCGACGCCCTGTGCCTGG
>DASPLM010000159.1:0-2301 GCA_035627575.1 Caulobacteraceae bacterium
CGTCGCCCCGTCCGAAGGCGATCAGCCATTGGTCAAAGGTCTGGTCGCTGTCCGGCAGGATGCGGTCGAGCGTGCCGACGAGGTCCGCCTTCGATCGCGCGCCCATCATCTGCACGGCGAAGGCATTGACGTCCTTGACGATCACCTGGCGGCGCAGCGCGCGGGCCGCGTCCGGATGCGCCGCGTACCAGGCCCCGATGTCGTGAACCCCCGCGCGCTTCAATTCGAGGATGGCGGCGCCGACCGCCGACCAGTCCTCGCGCCACAGAGAGATGCCGGGCCGCTCGAACAGGGCTTCGCGCCAGAGCGTCTCGGCGCCGTCGGCCGCCCGCCGCCTTCGATACAGGACCAGACTCCCGACGAGAGAGGCCGCCGCCAGCAGGCAAATTCCCGCGGCCGGGGCGGCAGAGGGTGTGGCGGTCGCGCCGGCGGCCAGCACGCATAGAAGCCCAAAGCCAAGGCTCCCCACGACCGGATCCAGCTTCGCCGCACGCCTCGGCGCCGCGTCCCGGACCCACGCGGGCACCGCCTCGCCCGGGGCAGGCGCCATACCCGCGGGCGTGGGCCAAAGGGAGAAGACCTGCTTCTCGACCCCAGCCGCCGCCCTGTCAGTCTCCATGGCCGCCGAGCCCCCTCACGCGCCTGCACGGGCGTACGCCTCGCGCCCCGCCCATCAGAGTACGCCGGGAGCGTGGCGTCGATAATACCAAAGGCCAAGAGCGGCGGCTCAATGGGCGGGTGGGCGGCAACCGTCGGACGGGCGATTGTCAGGCGCCCCCCGAACCAAGGAGTTCAGCCATGGCCACGTTCGACCGCGTCCACCCGGCCTGCGCCTCGCGCCGCAGCCTTCTGGCCGCCGCCGGCGCGCTCGGCCTCTCGGCCGCCCTGCCCGCGTCGGCACTGGCCGGGGGCGCACCCGATCCAACCTCCGGAGAGCGCACCATGTCCTTCATCAAGACCACCGACGGCGTCGACATCTTCTACAAGGACTGGGGACCCAGGGACGCCCAGCCGATCGTCTTCCACCACGGTTGGCCGTTGAGTGCGGACGACTGGGACAACCAGATGCTGTTCTTTCTGGCGCAGGGTTACCGCGTCATCGCCCATGACCGGCGGGGTCACGGCCGCTCCAGCCAGACCTGGACCGGCAACGAGATGAACACCTACGCGGCCGACGTCGCCCAGCTCGTGGCTGCGCTCGACCTTCGCAACGCCGTCCATATCGGCCACTCCACGGGCGGTGGGGAAGTGACCCGCTACGTCGCCCGCCACGGCGGAGGCGGGCGCGTGGCCAAGGCCGTGCTGATCGGCGCCGTTCCGCCGCTCATGGTGAAGACCGCCGCCAATCCGGGAGGCCTGCCGATCGAGGTGTTCGACAGCTTCCGCGCGGCGCTGGTCGCCAATCGCGCGCAGTTCTATCGCGACGTCCCGTCCGGCCCCTTCTACGGCTTCAACCGTCCGGGCGCGAAGCCCCAGGAAGGGGTTATCGCCAACTGGTGGCGGCAGGGCATGATGGGCGGCGCCAAGGCCCACTACGACTGCATCAAGGCCTTCTCCGAGACCGACTTCACCGAGGACCTGAGGGCGATCGCCGTTCCGACGCTCGTCATGCACGGCACGGACGACCAGATCGTGCCGATCGGCGCCTCGGCCCGCATGTCCGCGCCCCTGCTGCGCAACGCCCAGACCAGGATCTACGAGGGGCTGGGGCACGGCCTCTGCACGATCAATCCGGACGTGGTGAACCCGGATCTGCTCGCCTTCATCCGGTCCTAGGCGCGCGCGACCGGTCGAGGGGCGCCGCCAGGCGGATCATCCGCTCCCGCCAAACAGCCGGAGCGGCGCAGCCCCTCGATCGCCGCGCGCCCGCGGCGGTGATCGCCTGGCCGGCGGCAGCCGGTCGAACAACCGTGCTCCCAGGCTGCGCTCCCGCGCACCTATCCTCGCCCAACCGTGCGGGAAAGGCCCAGATCAACCCGGCACGGCTCAGCGAACCGCTGCGCGCGCCCGCCAGGAAGAGGCGCAGGTCGTCCCAGGACAGGTCGCTCATGCGCATCTGAATGCCCCTCGTGCGGCGACTCGCAGACGCCATGCGTCGGGATAGTCCCATCTCTTCAGCAGCCAAGCTCCCAGGAGGACACTTATGACCAGGCTCGCTTTCCTCGCCGCCGCCGCAGCCCTCGCGCTCCCGACGGCCGCCTCGGCCCAGGCGATCACTTCCACGGCCCAACCGGCCACAGCCGCGGCCTTCGACGTCGTCCGCACGGACGTCGCCGCCGAGGGCGCAGACATCGTCTTCAC
>DASPLM010000160.1:0-2815 GCA_035627575.1 Caulobacteraceae bacterium
GTGACCGCATGCGCCTGCGCCGGCGTCCCGCACGTCGCCCGACCGCCATCGACCGCCAGCTGACCGGATGAAGGAGCCATCATGAGCACGCTCTCCGCCACCGTCCTCGTCATCCTCGTCGCGCTGTCCGGCCCGGCCTGGGCGCAGGCCAACCTCAGGCCGGACCCGAACCCGCGCGTGCCGCCGCAGCCGGGCCAGTCCCTGCCGGTGGAGGACGCGCTGTTCCTCCGGCAGGCCATGGCCGCCAGCCAGGGGCAACAGGAGCTGGGCCAAGCAGCCGCCGGGAAGGCCCCCGACGACGCGTTCAAGGCGATGGCGCAGGGGATCGCCGAGACCCACCGCAAGCTCGCTGAGCAGCTGAAGGGACTCACCCAGGGCCGGGCGCTGCCGCCCGCCGACGCGCTCAAGCCCGAGCGGACCGACGCCCTGGGCGCCGCCGGCGCGGTGACCAACCCGGCGAACGCCCACGAGGAAATGGCGCGGGACGCCGCCAACGCCCTGAAAGGGGCGAGCGGCGAGGCGTTCGCCAAGGGGTACCTCGAGGCGCAGCTCCGCATCCATGACCGCATCGTGGATCTCTACCAGACGGAGGCGTCGCACACCCCCGCCCGCGACCTCGCGACCTTCGCGATCACCAGCCTGGTCGCGATCCAGAAGGATCGCGATGCCCTGCGGCAGATGGCCGGCCGGTTCGGAATCAAGGCGCCCGCCGAGGGGCAGGCCATTCAGTACGGCGATCCGACCAAGGCCCGGTGAACCGGGCGTTCAGGTGAACCGGACGTTCACGGCGACAGGGCCTCGATGATGCGGCATTCGGAGATGCGGCCGCCCCGGCACTGGTGGGCGAGGCGGTCGAGCTCGTCGCGCAGGCGCTGGAGATCGGCGATCTTGCGCTCGACCTCGTGCAACTGCTCGACCACGAGGTCGTCCACCTCCCCGCACAGCCGGTCCGGCTGGTCCGCCAGCGCGAGCAGCGCCCGGACCACGTCGAGCGGGAACCCCAGGTCGCGCGCCCGGCGGATGAACGCCAGACGGCGGACGTGCCCCGGCCCGTAGAGCCGGTAGTTCCCCGCCGTCCGTGGCGGCGCCGGGATGATCCCCTCGCGCTCGTAGAACCGGATCGTCTCGACGTTCACGCCGGTTTCCCTGGCCAGCGTCCCGATCGTGCGGCCGGGACCCGCGGATTTTTCCGACATCGCCTGTTGACCCTGTAGTTGGTACAGGGTCCATGTTAGCGCGGTGAGGGCGCGGGCGCAGCATCCGATGGCATCCCGTGCCGCACCGGACACGGGAGTGCGCCATGCAGGAAGACACCGCCGGACCGGCCGCGGGCGCGGGGGAGCGGACCTTGCGCTACACGGTGACGGGCATGGACTGCCCGAGCTGCGTCGCCAAGGTCGAGACCGCCTTGCGCCGCGTTCCCGGCGCCCGGGACATCCGCCTCAACTTCCACACCCAGGTGCTGAGGCTCACGCTCGACGAGACGGCGACGCCGCGGCCGGCGCTGGAGGGCGCCATCCGGACCCTCGGGTTCGAGGTCGCGCCGCTGGAGGATCCCCGGATCGTCGCCGGCGGCGGGAGCCTCGGGCAGGACGCGGCGCCGGCCTCCGCCGGGCGCCCGTGGTGGCACACGCCCAAGCTCAGGCTGGTCGTCCTGATCGGCGCGCTGGTCGCCGCCGGGTCCCTGGCGTCCTGGTTCGCCCCGGCGGCCGAGGGGTATGCGCTGGTCCCGGCCGCGCTGCTAGGCCTGGCGGTGTTCGGCCGCCGCGCTGCCGTGCTGGCCCGCAACGGCTCGCCGTTCAGCATCGAGATGCTGATGTCCGTCGCCACCGGCGGCGCCCTGCTGATCGGCGAGGCGCCCGAGGCGGCGGTCGTGGTCCTCCTCTTCGCCGTCGGCGAGCTGTTGGAGGGCGTCGCGGCGGGCCATGCCCGCTCCGGCATCACGGCGCTCGGCGCCCTGGTTCCCCGCACCGCCCTGCTCCTCGACGGCGCCGTGGCCCGCGAGGTTCCCGCGGCGCGCCTGGAGGTCGGCCAGATCGTCCTGGTCCGCCCGGGCGAGCGCGTCCCCGCCGACGGCGAGGTGGTGGAGGGCGAGTCCGATGTCGACGAGTCTCCGGTCACCGGCGAGTCGGTGCCGGTTCCCAAGCGGGCCGGTTCGGCCGTGTTCGCGGGCGGCATCAACACCGCCGGGGCTCTCCAGGTGCGCGTGACCCGCGCCGCGGCCGACAACACCATCGCCCGCATCATCCACCTCGTCGAGGAGGCGCAGGCGGCCAAGTCGCCGACGGCGCGCTTCATCGAGCGGTTCAGCGCCCGCTACACCCCCGCCGCCATCGCCGTCTCGGCCCTGGTCATGCTGGTCCCGCCGCTCGCGGCGGGGGCGGACTGGCACACCTGGATCTACCGCGGCTTGGCGCTTCTGCTGATCGCCTGCCCGTGCGCCCTGGTTCTGTCGACGCCGGCGGCCGTCGCCTCGGGCATCGCCGCCGGTGCCCGGCGCGGCCTGCTGATCAAGGGCGGCGGCGCCCTGGAGGCGATCGGCCGGGTCCGCGCCATCGCCTTCGACAAGACCGGGACCCTGACCCGGGGACGGCCGCAGGTGACCGACCTCGTCCCGGCGTCGGGGAGCGAGCGCACCCTCCTCGGGCTGGCGGCGTCGGTCGAGAACGGCTCCATCCACCCGATCGCGGCGGCCGTGGTCGAGCGGGCGGCGGCCGACGGGGTGCCGCTGCGCCCCGCCCGCGACCACCGGGCGATCGCCGGGAAAGCGGTGCAGGCGGTCGTCGGCGGAAGGCTGGTCGAGGTCGGCTCGCCA
>DASPLM010000161.1:0-4218 GCA_035627575.1 Caulobacteraceae bacterium
CTGGAGCTCATCGGCCGGTCCAGCAGCAGCCGGCGGGCGCGTTCGCGCGCGGCGGTGAGGCTGTCCTCGCCGAGGACTTCCATGTGCGGCACGTCACGATCGTCGACGTAGATGTAGCAGACGAACGGCATGGGGCCCCTCCCGTGTCCGGGACTCAATGCCTCCGTCCCGGCGCCCCGACATTCACCTTCGATAACGGCCCCTGCGACCGGACGGCGCGGTCGCCCGCGTGCTAGGCTGGCGGCCATGCCCCTGACCGTCATCGCCGAGTACTCGTCCCTGCCGGAGGCGCAGATCGCCGCCACCGTGCTCCAGTCCGCCGGCATCGAGGCCGTCGTGATGGACGGGCCCAACATCGCGCTCAATCCCCTGGCCCAGCTGCGCAGCAGCTTCCGCCTCGCGGTGGCCGAGGAGGTCGTCTACACGGCGCGCCAGGTGCTGGCGGCGGCCATGGAGGCGGGGGCTGAAGGCGACGCGGGCGACGCCTAGTCCGCCGGCATCGTGCCTTCGTTGATGGCGATACGGCCCAGCAGTCCCTTCACGATAAGGTCGAGCGCGCTGCCCTCGGTGTAGTCGCCGGCGGCGACGAAGTTGACCCGGTCCTCGCTGATCAGGCGGTGAATCTTGGTGTGGTCGTTGGGCTCGTTCCGCGGGTCATAGACCGCGATGGAGAAGCCGCCCTTGGTGTGCATCATCTTCATGGTCGGCACGTCGGTGTCCCCGTCGCCGAGGAAGATCATCCGCTCGAAGGGGATCGGCCGCTGCTCGTCGGGCATGAAGCGGTTGATCGCCTCGTGCTGCCAGTTGTTGTGCACGCCCTTGTTGATGCGGAACAGGTACTGGGTCTTGGTCGTGTAGTTGATGCCCACCGCCGGCCACACCGCCTCGCCGTTCTCGTCGTAGACGAAGGCCGAGGCGAAGACGTGCCGGAAGGCCGGATGGATCGGGCAGCCCTCGATCATCTCCTTGATGCCCGACGAGATGATGTAGTGCTCGATCTCCAGGCCGTACTGGGCGCCGAAGGCGTTGATGCGGTCGAACCAGTTGTCCGGACCCAGCAGGCCGTCGAACAGCAGCACGTCGCGGCCATGGTCGCGCAGGGCGTCGCGCGTGACCGGCAGGCCCTTGTCCCGCGCGGTCTTCAGCATCAGCTGCATGTACATAAGGATGTCGTCGCCGTCGGACTCGATGGTGCGCGGGCGCACCGTCTCGTTCCAGAACTGGGGCGGCGACATGCCGAGCGCGGGGATGAAGCTCGTCTCCTGCATGTTGCCGCGGGCGAGCGTGCCGTCGAAGTCGTAGATCAGGGCCGTCTGGCGGCGGATGGGCGTCGTCGTCATGCCCTATGCAACGCCTGAAGTTCGCTCCGGGCGCAAGTCCAGTTCCGGCGCGGCGGCCGAGGTGGCCGCCCGTTCCGGCAGGTGCAGGGTGAAGGTGGCGCCGGCGCCGGGCTCGCTGGTCAGCTCGACCCAGCCGCCGTGCAGCTCCGTGAGCGACTTGACCAGGGCGAGGCCCAGGCCCGGGCCGCCTCGGTCTCGGGCGACGAAGCGGTCGAACACGTTGGCCTGCTGGTGGTAGGGGATGCCGCGTCCCTGATCGCAGACGTCGATCCGGATCTCGCTCTGGCCGCGGCGGGCGCGCAGCACCACCGTCGCGCCTTCGGGCGAGGCGCGCACGGCGTTCTCCAGCAGGTGGTCCAGCGCCTGGGACAGGCGACGGACGTCGGCGCGGATCACGCCGGTGTCGGGGGCGCAGTCCACGCTGAGCCGCGTCTTGCGGGCCTCCACCTCGGGCATGATGCGCTCGGCCGCCTCGGCCAGGATTTCGCAGATCGGCGCGTCGCCCAGGCTCAACGACATCTCGCCGGCGTCGATCTGGGCCATGTCCAGCACGTCGTCGATGGAGCGGGCCAGCTGGGTCGCGGCCGACTTGACCGAGGCGATGTGGCCCCGCGCGCGCGGCGGCAGGTCCGAGGCGGTCTGCAGCAGTTCGGAATAGCCCAGGATGGTCGTCAGCGGGGTGCGCAGCTCGTACGAGACGTTGCCGACGAACTCGCGCTTCAGGGTCTCGGCCTCGCTCAGCGCCGCCGACCGCTGGGCCAGCGCCCGCTCCAGCTCGCGCCGGGCGGTGACGTCGCCGAAGCCGATCAGGGTGGCGCCGTCCGGCAGGGGCCGCGACTGCCACGAGAAGGTGCGCCCGTCGGAGGTCCGCGCCTCGCCGGAGACCGGAACCCGGGCCTGGGGGTCAGGGTCGGTGACGCGGCCCTGCAGGTCCTTCCACAGGCCGGTGTCGTGCAGCAGGGGCGTGCACAGGGCGGCCACGCCGGCGAAGTCGCCCGCGTCCTCCAGCTGGGCGGCGGTGGCGCCCCACAGCCGCTCGAACGCCTCGTTGTGCAGGCGCAGGCGGCCGTCGGAGCCGAACACCGCGACCGCGTCGTTCAGCTTGTCCAGGGTGGTCTGCTGCACCTGGATCAGGGCGTTGTACTGGGCCCGCAGGCGCAGCTCGCCCGTGATGTCGGAGAACAGCAGCAGGATGCCGCCCAGCGGGTGCGGCTGGCGCACGACCCTGAGCGTCCGGCCGTCGGGCAGGGTCCACAGGTCGTCGGGCGCGACCTCGGTCGAGCCGTAGAACTCCAGCTCGCGCGCCTTCCACTTGGGATACTCGGTGGTCTCGGGCAGGCGGCGGCGCTGGCGCAGGCGGTCCAGCCACTCGCCGTGGGTCGGCCGCTCGGCCAGCCAGGCCGCGTCCAGCCCCCACAGCTCCTCGAAGGCGGTGTTGTGGTAGGCCAGCCGCTTGGTCGGCCCGAAGATGGCCACCGCGTCGGCGAGGTGGTTCAGGGTCTCGTCGTGGGCCGAGACGTGGCGGCCCAACTGCTCGCGGGTCTCCTCGGCCTCGGTCACGTCGATGGCGATCGCGGCGGCCTCCTCGGCCCCCACCGGCTCGGCCGAGACCTTGTAGGCGCGCCGCTTGCCCTTCACCGTCACCCAGCGGAAAGCCTCGCGATGGGAACCCGTGGCGATGGCCTCGCCGGTCAGGCTGTCGGCGCCGCGGTCGAAGGCCAGGTCGCGGGCCCGCGCGTCCTCGACGCTCTCGGCCTCGACGGCGTCGAGCCAGGCCTTGTTGGCCCACACCAGCCGCCCGTCGCGGCCCGAGATCCAGGCCGGGGCGGGCAGGCGGTCGGCCAGGTCGGCGAAGCGTCCGCCCGGCGCCGCATCGGCCGCGATGGACAGGCGAATCCAGGCGGTGGCGCCGGACGAGCGCCCCTCCACCGTCACCGGCCCGCCCTCGCCCTGGGCGGTCAGGCGGAAGGGCTCGCCCTTCTGGATAAGGGTCTTCAGGCGCAAAGCGTGCTCGGGCGCGAGGCCGCCGATGGCCTGCAGCATGACAGCGGGGTCGCGGGTGGACAGGCCGAGCGCATCGGCGACCGGCCCGAGCGCCTCCTCGCCGGCGACCAGGCGCACCTCCTCGCCCTCCACGGCCAGCAGGGCGCCGTCGAAGGCCCCGGCGGCGGCTTCCGCCTCGGACAGGGCGGCCTCGGCGCCGGCCAGGCGCGCTTCCAGCGCCTGCGCCCGGGCCTGGCTGTTGCGGCGGAACCGCCAGCTCCACAGCAGGGTCGAGAACGACAGGGCGATCGCGCCCGCCGAGGCGGCGTAGGCCAGTTCCGTAGCGGCCATGCTTCCGCGCGCCCTTGGACCGGGCCCGCCCTCCGTCCGAATCACGGGGCAGGATAGCGTTAACGGCCGGCCTTGTCGGCGGCGGCGGACCGGGCTGATATGTGGCCTATGGGCGCGGTGCTCTATCCGATCGCGGCAAACGCGGAGGCGGCCCTGAACGCGCCGCTGGGCCGCGCCGCGCGCGAGAGCGAGGCGAGAGCGCGGGCCAAGGGGCCCGTCGCCTTCGTCACCGAGCAGACCGGGCCCGGCTTCGACAGCTGGGACGCGGCCATGGACGCCTTCCGGGGCCGCCTCGACGACGCGCGCGACGGCCGCCGGGTGGCGGTGGCGCCCGAGGATCACTACTGCGCCCTGCGCGAGGTGCTGGCGCCCGAGGTGAAGCGGGCGCCGCGGCCGCAGCAGCCGGCCATGCGAGGCGGCCGCCGCTGGCCCGCCCCGCGCGCCGCGCCGCCCACCCTGTGGCGGCTCTCGGTCTCCTACTGGAAGCTGGTGGACGCCGACGCCGCGGCGGTCGACCAGCCCCGTCGCGCCCGCCGGGATGTGA
>DASPLM010000162.1:0-6710 GCA_035627575.1 Caulobacteraceae bacterium
CCCCTGGTCGGGCGCCGCGGGCGACCCGGCGGTGGGCGGCTTTGTCTTCTCGCGCATGAAGCGCGGGGTGTCCGAGCGCATCGTGCTGGACGAGACCCTGACCCACGCGCTCGACGCCAGGCGCCTGGCCGAAAAGGCGCCGGTCCTGGCCGAGGCCTTCCCCGCCCCGGCCACCTTCACCCGCAAGGACAAGGCCACCACCGTGCGCGGCCCGCTCGACCTGGTCGCGGCGGTGCTCGACGCCGGCAAGAAGGGCCTGTCGATCCAGCGCTACAAGGGCCTGGGCGAGATGAACGCCGAACAGCTGTGGGAGACCACGCTCGACGCCGAGGCCCGCACCCTGCTGCAGGTCAAGGTCACCCACGCCGACGACGCCGGCGACCTGTTCTCCAAGCTGATGGGCGACGTGGTCGAGCCGCGGCGCGAGTTCATCCAGGACAACGCGCTCGATGCGGAAGTGGATGTCTGATGGTTGACCAGAGCGCGCAGCCGGCCATCCACGTCGTGGACTGCCGCGACGTTCTTACCGCTGAGCAGTTCTGGTCGAGGTATTTGGAGGTTGTGCGTCCGAGCCGTGGTGACATGTTCGGTCGCAACCTCGACGCCTTCTGGGATGCTGTGGAGAGGGGTGGGCCGGGCGCACCGGACGCACCCGTGCGCTTCGTCAACCTCGCTGCCGTGTCCAAAATCAGGGGCGGAGACTTTCTCGCGGCGTTGCACGAGATCGCGCGGGACGTAACGACGGGCATGGTGACGTTCGACGATACTGAACCCACCGCCCCCTGATACTCTTGATGGAATGGTGCGCCCGGTCCTGAGGCTGTCAAGGACGCGGCTTCGCCGCGCAAGCGGAGCTTGTGGCGCTGCGCGCCGTCCTTGACAGCCTCAGGGCCGAAGGGCGCGATGCTCCGCCAAGAGGTTCAGGGGGAGGACTGCTCGACGGCTGCCACAGCGTTTTCCCTCTCCTGTGGAGAGGGTGGCTGCGAAGCAGACGGGTGTGGCCTTCTGCAGCCCACACCGCGCGGCATTCCACACCCGGCCCTCCGGCCACCCTCTCCGGAGGAGAGGGAGAGCCGTCAGTTATCTCTGACCACTTTCAGCACGCCCTCGCCGTAGCGGGCGAGCTTGCCTTCGCCGACGCCGGCCACGCGGGCCAGCGCCGGGCCCGTGGACGGCCGGGCCCGAGCGATGTCCAGCAGGGTCTTGTCGTGGAAGATGACGTAGGGCGGCACGCCCTGTTCCGCAGCGCGCTCCTTGCGCCAGTTGCGCAGGGCCTCGAACAGGGCGCGGTCGCCGTCGGGCACGACGGTCATGTCGCGCCGGCCCTTGCCGCCGCCGCGGCTGCGTGATGGCCGCGCCGCGTCGTGGGCCTCCAGCTCGCGGCGGGTCTCGACCTTCAGCTCGCCGCGGTAGACCGCCTTCACCCCGGTCGGGTCGCCCAGGCCCAGCAGCGGCTTGCCGTCGTTGGGATCCTCGGCCAGCAGGCCCTCGTACATCAGGTGGTCGATCAGGTCGCGCCAACCGCCGGCCGACAGCTCGCGGCCGCAGCCGAAGGTGCTCAGGCCCGCCTCGAACTCGCTGACGTCCTTGGTCTTGCCCAGCAGGTGATCGATCACCCGCCCCCTGCCGTAGCGCCCGCCCAGCCGGTGCACGGCGCTCAGCACCTTCTGCGCCGCGAGCGTGGAGTCCGTCAGCACCGGCGGGCTGACGCAGAGGTCGCAGACCCCGCACCTGTCGGCATCCAGCTCGCCGAAGTAGCGTCGCACGGCCTGGGGCCGGCACACGGCCCCGTCCAGCAGGCGGAACAGCTGGCGCGCCTTGTTGACCTGGACGCGCTTGACCTCCTCGTCCATGGGCCGGCTGTCGATGCGCCGCAGGGCCCAGGCGATGTCCGATGGGCCGTACAGGGTGATGCCCTCGGCCGGCTCGCCGTCGCGCCCGGCGCGGCCGATCTCCTGCCAGTAGGCCTCGATCGAGGACGGCGGGTCGACGTGGATGACGAAGCGCACGTCCGGCTTGTCCACGCCCATGCCGAAGGCGATCGTCGCCACGATCACCGCCCCGTCATCGGCGAGGAACTTCGTCAGCCGCCGGTCGCGTTCACGGCCGTCCAGGCCCGCATGGTAGGCGGCGGCGGGGACGCCGTTCTGGCGCAGGGCCTCGGCCAGGCGCTCGGTCCCGTCGCGCGAGCCGCAGTAGACCACGCCGGCCCGGCCGCGCCGTTCGGCGACCAGCTCGACCACCCGCTCGTCCGCCCTGGCCCGGCTGGCGTTCTCCTTGCGCTCGGCCGACAGCTGCAGGTTCGGGCGCGCGAAGCTGTCGACGAAGACGCGCGCCTGCTCGAGGTGCAGCGAGCGCTGGATGTCCTCACGGGTGCGGGCGTCGGCGGTGGCGGTGACGGCGATGCGCGGCACGCCGGGGAACAGCTCCGCCAGCCGGCCCAGTCCGCGGTAGTCGGGCCGGAAATCGTGGCCCCACTGGCTGACGCAGTGGGCTTCGTCGATGGCGATCAGGGCCAGGTCCAGCCGGTGCAGCCGGTCTATCATGTGCGGCTGGGCCAGGCCTTCGGGCGAGACGTAGAGCAGGTCCAGCTCGCCCGCCTGGGCCGCGCGCCAGATTTCGCTGCGGTCGTCCAGGGACACGTTGGAGTCCAGCCGGGCCGCGGCCACGCCCTGCTGCTTCAGCGCCGCCACCTGGTCGGCCATCAGCGCGATGAGGGGCGAGACCACCAGGCCGACGCCCGGTCGGAGCATGGCCGGGATCTGGTAGCAGACGCTCTTGCCGCCCCCGGTCGGCAGCACGGCCAGCGCATCGCGCCCGGCCAGCACCTCCTCGATCACGCCCGCCTGCAGGCCCCGGAAGTCCCGGTGCCCCCAGACCCGGCCCAGCACCTCGCGCGCGCCGGCAAGCGTGGGGGCGGTCTCAGGGCGGGTCGTGGAGATCGAGTCGGCGAACATGCGTTCTGCTTTTGCCCCATCCGGGCGGGCGTGCGAACCCGTGACGGGCGGCGGGGTGGTGGACAGTTTGGCGCGGGGCCTTCTTCCGCCCATCCTTCCCGCCCTCCCTTGGGAGGGCCCGGCGTTCGCGCGGCGAACCCGGGGAAGGCACGTCGGGTGCGCGACGCTCTTGCGGCCGGCGGAGGCGTTGTGCGCCGGCCGACGCCTCACCCGCTCCCCTTGCTGCGCAAGGGCTCGCGTCCTCTCCTGAAGGAGAGGGGAAGCGCGCTTCCCTGAACACACCCGTCCCTGATCCTCTTGATGGAATGATGCGCCCGGTCGGAAGGCAGTCAAGGACGACGCCCTGCGGGCGTCGCAAGCGCAGCTTGTGGCCCTTCGGGCCATCCTTGACAGCCTTCCGACCTGAGGGCGCGAGAGTTCCACCAAGGAGGTTCAGGGGGAGAGCCGACCAAGACGCCGCCACCCTTGGCCCCGGCCCGCAGCTCCCCCCACGCCCCCTGCACGCGATCTGCACCACCCCTGACGCAACCGTAACCTTTCGGCCATGGTTTCGCCCGTAGCGACTGACAGGGTGATCGGCTAAGACGGCGGGCGTCCCCGGCCGCAAAGCTGGACCGGACTGGGAGATACCGAGCATGGCGCACGGCGAGCCGCGGCCGAAACGCAAACCGCTTCAGGCGCTGCTCTACTGGACGGCCGTGCTCGGCGTCTGGGGCCTGATCTTCCTCGTGGCTTTCCTGGCGGTGTTCGCCCGCGGCCTGCCCGACACCTCGAACCTCTACGAGATCGAGCGCCAGGCTTCGATCACCTACCTCGACCGCTCCGGCGCCCTGATCGCCGTGCGCGGCAGCCAGGCCGCGCCCCCGGTGGACGTGGACGAGCTGCCCGACCACGTGCCGGCCGCCTTCATCGCGGTGGAGGACCGGCGCTTCTACCACCACCCCGGCTTCGACCCGATCGGCATGATGCGGGCGATGGTGCGCAACGCCCGCGCCGGCCGCGTGGTCGAGGGCGGCTCGACCCTGACCCAGCAGCTGGCCAAGAACCTGTTCCTGACGCCGGACCAGAACATGCGCCGCAAGGTGCAGGAGATCATGCTGGCGGTCTGGCTGGAGGCCAAGTTCACCAAGAAGGAGATCCTGGGCCTCTACCTCAACCGGGTCTACTTCGGCGCCGGGGCCTACGGCATCGAGGCGGCGTCGCAGCGCTATTTCGACAAGAGCGCCAAGCAGCTGACCGTGGGCGAGGCCGCCCTGCTGGCGGGCCTCCTGAAGGCGCCCTCGCGCTACAGCCCCGTCTCCGAGAGCGAGCGCGCCGCCGGCCGCGCCACCGTGGTGCTGAACGAGATGGAACGCGCCGGCGTCATCACGCCCGAGCAGCGCGCCCAGGCCGTGGCCAACCCCGTGCGCGTATCGCGCACCCTGGCCACCGCCCACGCCTCCTACTTCGTCGACTGGCTGGACCAGGAGATCCGCGCCCTGGTCGGCGAGCCCACCGAGGACCTGGTGGTCGAGACCACGCTCGACCTGCCGATCCAGACCGCCGCCGAGCGCGCGGTCCAGACCATCGTCCGTCGCGACGCGAACAAGCGGGTGGAGCAGGCGGCCCTGGTGGCGCTGGACGGCGAGGGTCGCGTGCGCGCCCTGATCGGCGGCGCCAACTACGCCGACAGCCAGTTCAACCGCGCCGTGGACGCGCGCCGCCAAGCCGGCTCGGCCTTCAAGCCGTTCGTCTTCCTCACCGCGCTCGAGGCCGGGATGACGCCGATCACGCCCGTGGTCGACGAGCCGGTCACCATCGGCAACTGGACGCCCAAAAACTATACCGGCCGCTACTCGGGTCCGATGACCCTGCAGACGTCGCTGGCGCAGTCGATCAATACCGTGGCGGCCAAGATCGCCGACGACGTGGGCCGCGACAACGTCGCCCGCACGGCGCGGCGGCTCGGGATCACATCGCCCATCAGCACCCAGCCGTCGATGGCGCTCGGTGCGGTCGAGGTCAGCCCGCTGGAGATGGCCCAGGCCTATGCGGCGTTTTCCAACGGCGGGTTGCGGGTGCAGGCGCACGGCATAAACCGCATCCGCACCCGCAGCGGCAAGGTGCTGTACCAGTGGCGCGACGGCGCCGACGGCGGCCGCGTCAGCGTCGTAGGCAACCCGCCGCTGAGCTACCTCAACACCATGATGCGCGCGGTGATGACCTCGGGCACCGGCACGGGCGCGGCCATCCCGGGCTACGACCTCGCCGGCAAGACCGGCACCACCAGCGACTACAAGGACGCCTGGTTCGTCGGCTACACCGGCGGCTTCACCACCGCCGTCTGGGTGGGCAAGGACGACAACAAGGCGATGCGGCGGGTGACCGGCGGCGGCGCCCCGGCGGCGATCTGGAAGCAGTTCATGGCCGCCGCCCTGCCGCGGCTGAAGGTCGGCGCCATCCCCGCCGGCCCCAATCCCCCCGCTGGCTTCGGCGACCCCATCGGCGACCTGCTGGACCAGGCGGGCGAGGCCTTCGGCCTGGGCGGCGACGAGGATCCCTCCGCCGTGTCGGGTGAACAGCCCGGAACGATGGCGCCCATCCCCAACCCGGAGGAGCCGCGCCCCGAGCCGGCCTACCCGGAGGACGAGCGCCCCGTCGATCGCGCCCCGCCTCCTCCGTCGCAGCAGAAGAAGGAAGACCCGCTGTTCTTCTGACGGCGGGGCGTCTTCCCGCCCTCCCTTGGGAGGGCCCGAGTTCGCATGGCGAACTCGGGGGAGGCATGTCCGGTGCGCGACGCTCTTTCCGCCAACGGTGCAGGGCGTCGTGCGCCGGCCGGCGCCTCACCCGCTCCCCTTGCTCCGCAAGGGCTCGCGTCCTCTCCTGAAGGAGAGGGAAAGACGCGCTTGTCACTGAACACACCCGCCCCTGATCCTCTTGATGGAATGGTGCGCCTGGTCGGAAGGCAGTCAAGGATGGCCGAAGGCCACAAGCTCCGCTTGCGCGAGCGAAGCTCGCGTCCTTGACAGCCTTCCGACCCGAGGGCGCGAGAGCTCCACCAAGGAGGTTCAGGGAGAGCACTGAGCAGGACGCCCCTTATCCGCGTCAGCGGAAGGCCGTCGCGACTACCGCCCCACCGCGTGCAGGCTGCCGCCGTGGGCCTTCAGCCAGGCGCGGCCCTCGAGCTTCTCCCCGACCAGCTGCTTCACCACGGCCCAGAACCTGGGCGAGTGGTCGGCGTGGACCAGGTGCGCGACCTCGTGGGCGGCGACGTAGTCCAGCACGTGGGCCGGCGCCAGGATCAGACGCCAGGAGTAGCGGATCGAGCCGCGGCCGGGGGTGCACGAGCCCCAGCGGCTCTTCGGATCGCCGACGGCCACCGTGGGGACCTTGAGGCCCAGCGCCCGGGCGTGGTGCGCGGTCCGCTCGGTGAGCTCGGCCAGAGCCTCGCGGCGCATCAGGTTCTGCACCCGGCGCGCGAAGGCCTCGCCCTCGCCGCCGGAGACGATCACGGCGCCTTCGGGTTCGTGGATCAGGCGGGCCGCGCCCTGCCCGGGTACGGCGACCAGGCGCGTCGGGCGGCCGCGCAGGGGCACGGCCCGGTCCGGGGCGAAGGCCGCGCCCTGGGGCCGCGCCGCCAGCCGTTCGGCGGCCCAGCCGGCGCGCGAGCGGGCGAAGCTGGCCGCCTCGGCCAGTCGGCGGGCCGAGGGGGCCACGGCCACGGCCTCGCCGCGGGCGGCGTCGATGCGCAGGGAGATGCGGCGGGCGCGGGCG
>DASPLM010000163.1:0-4259 GCA_035627575.1 Caulobacteraceae bacterium
GCCGTCTACCGGCAGAACGGCGCCATCTACCTGATGGCCGTGGAGGACTTCCTCACCCGCGCCGAAGGCTTCTACCTCGAGCCGGCCATGGCCTACGTCATGAGCCACCGCGACAGCGTGGACATCGACACGGCGACGGACCTCCTGGTGGCCGAGGCGTTGCTGAGGTCCTGAAGACCCTCTCCCAGCGGGAGAGGGGTCAGAAGTCCACCAACCCGAGCGCCCTCGCCCGCTCGGCGATGCGGTCGGGGTTCGAGCCGAACTTGGCGCAGGACTTCAGGACGTCGGGGATAACCTGGCGACCCCAGTCCCGCAGCGCGTCGGTGACCTTGGGTTCGGCCTCGATGTAGCCCAGGCGGATCATCCCCGGCGCACACAGCGCCGTCACCAGCTCCGCCTCGACCGGGCTCAACTGCTCGCGCCAGCGGCCGATGCTCCCCGTCGTCACCCCATGGCCGCTGTCCGACAGCTTGCCGCCCTGGCGGTAGGAAGAGTTGTCGGAGACGCCGTCCCGCAGCGATCCCCAGTCGTAGGCGTCCTCGTCCACCCCCAGGAAGCGCAGCAGGCGGCGCACCTCGCCTTCCGTGTCCCGCACCACGCGCTCGTAGATCGCGACGTGGGCGCCCGCCGCCTCGGGGCTGTCCATGAAGGCCAGGGTGTCGAGGATCTGCGCCAGGCTGGTCAGGCTGTCGGCCCGGGAGCGGGCGCCGAAGTGGCGGAGGTTGTTGGAAGCGACGATGTCGCGCGGGTCGCGCATGGCGATGACCAGTCGCGTGTCGGCGAAGGCCTCGCGGGCCATCTCGTACTCGCTGGTCAGGCCTGTGGACTTGATGCCCACCACCCGCGGCGCGGCGATGGTCGGCGCGTCGAAGGCGATGCGGCCCAGCAGGGCGGTGCGCAGCAAGGCGGCCGCGCGGGCGCTGGAGCCGGTCTGGCGGCGCTCGACCTGCACATTGATCCGGCCCTCCTGCACGGCGGCGACGCTGCCGGCGCGCTCGGCCAGTCCAAGCCGGCGCAGCAGGTCGACACTGTCCGGCGCCACCGACAGCGCCGGGTGCCGTGGGCGTTCGCCCTCGGCCGAATAGAGCAGGTTGGTCAGCAGGGTCGTGCCCGAGCGCATCGGGCCGCTGATGAGCAGGAAGCGCGGCTCGGCGGCGCGGCGGGCCTCGATCGCGCTCGCCAGCAGGCCGCCGACTTCGGCGCCCCTTGGGGCTGTCGAGGTGAAGCGGCGGTCGAACGACCCGACCCAGCCAGGCGGCACGGTCTCGATCGCCGCGGCGAACAGCTGGGCGTTGCGCGCGTGCAGCCCGATCACCGCCTTGCGCAGCGCGGTCTTGCGCGCGCTGTCCAGGGGACCGACGTGTTCGATCACGAAGGCCAGCACCGGCCAGTAGCTGAGCCCCGCCAGCAGGCGCAGGTCCGGCAGCGCCCGGATCGGGTCGTCCGTGGCGACTGCCGTGGCGTGGACGCCCAGCCGCAGGGCGTCGCGTTCGGTCGGCGCGGAGCCCTGAAGCCGCCGCCGCAGCGCTTCCGCCAGGGTCGAGGGCGGGCGGCCGGGCAGGCGCAGCGCGCGCAGGTGCTCGGCGGCCGCTTCGCGCCCCGCGGGCGGCGCCGCCGGGTCCTGCACGACAGCGGTCTCCAGGCCCCACAGCAGGTCGGCCGGGCCGTGGTCCCGCGCCAGCCCCGCCATCTCGGCCTGGAGCCCCGCGTCGCCCGCGGCGAGAACCGCCGCGTCGAGCGCGTACCAGGCGGCGGCCTCGGCCTCGCCCTCCGCGGCCAGCAGGCGCGCCAGGTCGGCGACGATTCCCGGCTGCCGCCGCGCCAGCCGGAACACGAGGTAGGCCGAGAAGTCCGCGTCTTCCCCGGACAAGGGCGCTTCCAGCGAACGCAGCCGCCGCGCCCGGACGGAGTCCGGCGTGGCGGCCACGGACCGCGCCAGGGCCGCGCGCACCGCCGCGAGGTCGACCGTCGCCGCGCCCTTCACCGCCCGCATGTCGGATCGCTCAGTGAACCCATGGAATCCCCGTCCCGGGGTCGAGGATGGACCAGCAATCGCGCGGCCTGTCCAGAGCGCTGGGGCGGGCTCGGCGCCTATCCCCAGAAGAAGTCGGCCGCGCCCACCTGCGCCTCGACGACACCGGTCAGGGTGACGCTCGATCCGTCGGGGAACTGGACCACGGCCCAGCCGTCCCCGTTGGTGGATACGGTGAGGTCGGAGTAGTCGTTCACGCCCGAGACGCCGCTGACACGGATGCGGTCGATCCCGTCCTCGAAGTCCAGCACCACGTCGGCGCCGAACGCCGCGCCGCGCATCCAGAAGTGGTCCGCGCCGGCGCCTCCGGTGTAGCTGTCGTCGCCCCGTTCGCCGATAAGCCGGTCCCGCCCTGCACCGCCGGCCAGGCTGTCGGCGTCCAGCCCCGCATAGATCAGGTCGTCGCCGTCGCCGCCGTCCAGCGTGTCCGCCCCGGCCTCGCCGTAGAGTCGGTCGTTGCCGTCGCCGCCCAGCAGCGTGTCGCCGCCCGCGCCGCCGTAGAGCAGGTCCGACCCGCCCGCGCCGTCCAGGCCGTCGGCGCCGTTCATGCCGCGCGCCTTGTCGGCTCCCGCGCCGCCCACGAAGCTGTCGCCGTGGGCGCTGAGCCGGAACTCCTCGATTCCGCTGAAGGTGTCGCCCGCCGCGTCGCCGGTGTGCACGCCGCTGGCCAGGTTCAGGCCGACGGCCCCGGCCGCCCCGGCATAGCTGGCGATGTCCGCGTCCGCCCCGCCCGCCAGCACGTCCGCGCCGGCGCCGCCCTCGAGGGTATCGTTCCCGGCCGCGCCGTTCAGGCTGTCGTTCTGGATGCCGCCCCACATCACGTCGGCGCCGCCGTCGCCGTTGAGGGTGTCGTTGCCCGCTCCGCCGTAGATGCGGTCGTTCCCGTCGCCGCCGCTGATCTGGTCGGCTCCGTCGGCCGCGGCGGTGGTCGGGGTGAGGCGGAAGATCTCGCCGTCGAGGCCGATGACGTACAGGCGTCCCTGCCCGTCCACGGCGAAGGAGTTGACCTGGTTGATCACGCCTTCGTCGGTCTGGATCTGACCGTTGCGGTTGGTGAAGTCGACCACATTGCCCGCGGCGTCGACGCTGATGGTCCAGATGTTGTTGTTTACGTAGTCGGCGAAGAAGTACTGCCCCTGGGCTCCGCCGGGTCCGTAGTACGCGTAGCCGCCGGTGATGGAGCGCCCGCCGGTGGGGCCGTTCACGTGCGGATAGACGGCGACCGGATCGACCAGGCTCGGATCGGTCGGGGCCGGGTTGCCCGGCGTGTTGGTGTCGTAGGGCAGGTCGCCCTCGCGCACGTGCCAGCCGAAGTTCAGGCCTCCGGGCGACCCGGCCGGGACGAAGTTGATCTCCTCGCGCGCGCCCTGCCCCACGTCGGCGATGTAGAGGTCGCCGGTGACCGGATCGAAGCTGCAGCGCCAGGGATTGCGCAGGCCATAGGCCCAGACCTCGTCCGCCCCGGCCTCGCCGACGAAGGGGTTGTCCTCCGGTATGGCGTAGTTCCGTGTCGCGTCGCCGGGGAAGTCGTCGCCGTCCACGTCGATGCGCAGCATCTTGCCGAGCAGGCTGTTCAGGTCCTGGGCGCTGTTGTCCGGGTCGCCCACCCCGCCCCCGTCGCCCACGGCGATGTAGAGGTAGCCGTCCGGTCCGAAGTCCATCCAGCCGCCGTTGTGGTTGGCGAAGTCCGGGTGCGGGATGGACAGCACCAGCTTGTGGGTCGTGTTGGCGACGTCGGGATCGGCCGAGCGCGTGTATTCGCGCACCTCGATCGTGCCCTCGATGTTGGTCAGGAAGACGTAGAATTTGCCGTTGGCCTCGTAGTCGGGGTGGAAGGCGAGGCCCAGGAGGCCCTGCTCGCCGCCGGTGCGGATCTCCCGCTCGGGCAGGTCGAGGAAGGGCGTCGGCTCGATCTGGCCGGTGACGGTGTCGAGGATCAGGATCCTGCCGCTGTGCTGCTCGACGATGAACAGCCGGTCCGGGTCGCCCGGCGGAGAGACGGCGAACAGCGGCCTCTCCAGCCCCTCCGCGACCCGCTCGGCGACGATGGCTCCGGAATTCGGATCCCGGTCGGCGGGGCCGAAGCCGTACAGGATGTCGTTGCCGCCTCCGCCGCTGATGACGTCCGCTCCGCCGGCGCCGGCCAGGCCGTCGGCGCCGGTCGTGCCCGTCACCGTGTCGGCGCCGTCGCCCGGCCGGACGGCCAGCGCGTCCGCTTCGGCCTAAC
>DASPLM010000164.1:0-2157 GCA_035627575.1 Caulobacteraceae bacterium
TCGACGGGGGCTTACGACCAGCCTAAACCAACAGGCAAGCGTCGGCTTGAAGGAGTTGGACGATGGCTTTGACCGTGCACCAGTTCCCCTGCCTGGAAGACAACTACGGCTTCCTGGCCCGCGACGAGGCCACGGGCCTCGCCGCCTGCATCGACACGCCGGACGCCGGCGCCATCCTGAAGGAGCTGCAGCGCCTGGGCTGGAAGCTGGCGCTGATCCTCAACACCCACTGGCACCCGGACCACGCCGGCGGCAACGCCCGCCTGAAGGAAGAGACCGGCTGCGAGATCGTCGGGCCCCAGGAGGTCACGCGGATCGCGCCCCTCGACCGGGTCCTTTCCGGCGGCGAGACGGTGATGCTGGGCGAGACGCCGCTGCAGGTGATCGCCACGCCGGGGCACACGCTGGGCCACATCGCCTACTGGAGCGCGGCGGACGGCGTCGCCTTCGTCGGCGACACCCTGTTCGCCCTGGGCTGCGGCCGCCTGTTCGAAGGCACGCCCGAGCAGATGTGGACCAGCCTCTCGGCGCTGGCGGCCCTGCCGCCGCAGACGCGGGTCTACTGCGCCCACGAGTACACGGCCTCGAACGCCCGTTTCGCCCTCAGCGTGGACGCGAGCCCGGACGTCGCGGCCCACGCCGACGCGATCTTCGCCGCGCGCGAGCGGGGCGAGCCGACGGTGCCGACCACGATCGGCGCCGAACTGGCGTTCAACCCGTTCCTGCGCGCGCCGGTGCTGGTGGAGGGAGCGGGAACGCCGGCGGAGGCCTTCGCCCGGGTTCGCGCCGCCAAGGACGCCTTCCGCGGCTGACGGCCGTCAGCGGGCGGCGATGGCCCGCATGATGAGGCCCGACGAGGGCCGGCCGGCCATGCCGTGCTGCGGGGCGATGATGACCTCGACGATGCCGTCGACGACGCGGGCGCCCGGGCGCTCGCCGTAGAGGATCATGACCTTCTTGACGCGCTTGAGCGCATTGCGGCCGGTCGGCGTCATGGCCAGCCGGCTGATCGCCTCGGCGGCCACGTTGGCGGCGTCGGCGACAAGGAAGGAGGTGGCCGGGGTCACTGCCGTGCGGCCCTTGCCGGCCTCGAACGGGATCAGGCGCTGGGCCGCCCGTCCGGCGCGGGCGCTGGCCTTCGTCATGGACTGCAGCACCGCCTGGGGCGACAGGGTCGGCGGGCGGAACTTGGCGGTCTCGCCGACAAGGGCAGCCGGCATGCCCTCGGGGTGCTCGCGCGTGAACAGGGTCATGCCGCCGAGGCGGGTCGAGCGCAGCACCGGCTGGCCCAGGTCGTTCTTGTAGATGAGGTCGCCGCGGGGGCCGGGCGACGGCTTGAGCACCCAGATCTCGACGCTGCCCTGGAACTGCAGCAGGGCGTGACGGCCCGAACGGTCGAGTACGAAGGTGGCGCCGCTCCCGGACACGTATCGCGCCACGGGCGGATTGTTCTTGTCCCGCCCGTCCTCGGCGGAAGAGCCGGTGAAGCGCTGGCGCAGGCTTTCGGGCATCGCCTGGGCCAGGGCGGACGCGCCCTGTGCCCAAACGAACACGGCGAGCGCCAGCGCCGACGCCGTCCTGACCGAAACCCCTGAAAGCATGGCCATTACACTAGGATATGGACCGGGGCGCTTTTGCGGCCGGAAACCGGCCTAACCCACCATGTACTGGCCACCATTGAGCGAAAGCGTGCAACCTGTGACGAATCCGGCACGGTCGCCCGACAGCCACGACACCATGTCCGCAATCTCTTCGCCCCTGCCCAGCCGCCCCACGGGAATCTGGGCGATAATGCCGTCCAGCACCTTCTGATCCATCGACCCGACCATTTCGGTGTCGATATAGCCGGGGGCGATGCAGTTCACCGTGATGCCCTTGCGGGCGTTCTCGAGCGCCAGGGCCTTGGTGAAGCCGATCATGCCGGCCTTGGCCGCGGAGTAGTTGGTCTGGCCCATCTGGCCCTTCTGGCCGTTGATGGAGCTGATGTTGACGATGCGGCCGAAGTTCCGCTCGCGCATGCCCTCGATGACCTGGCGGGTCATGTTGAAGATCGAGTCCATGTTCACGCTGACGACCTGGCGCCACTGCTCCGGCGTCATCTTGTGGAAGAAGCCGTCGCGGGTGATGCCGGCGTTGTTGACCAGCACGTCGATGGGG
>DASPLM010000165.1:0-3804 GCA_035627575.1 Caulobacteraceae bacterium
ACGACGCGGCTTCGTCGTCCCTGAACGCGCTGCGGGTGCTGGTGGCCGAGGATCACGCCGTGAACCGCCGCATCGTGGGCCTGTTCCTCGAACCTCTGGGCTGCCGCCTGACCATGGCCGAGAACGGCCGGGAAGCGGTCGAGTTGGCGGAGGCCGAGGCATTCGACGTGATCCTGATGGACATGCAGATGCCGGTGATGGACGGGCCGGCGGCCACGCGGACCATCCGCGACGGCGGCGGGCCCAACGCGGCCACGCCCGTCATCGCCCTGACGGCCAACGCGCTTGACCATCACCGGGCGATCTGGGTCGAGGCGGGGGTCGAGACCTTCCTGACCAAACCGATCGACCCGCGCGCCCTGACCGCCGCCCTCATGGCCGCCGCGTCGGCCGCGCCGCCGGCCCCGACGGCGGAGCGCGCCGCCTGAGCAGAAGCCTCGCCGGAATGGATTGAGCCTCGCGGGGCTTTCCGATAGAACCCCGCCCTCTCGGCCTAATGCACCCGTAGCTCAGCTGGATAGAGCGTTGCCCTCCGAAGGCAAAGGTCACACGTTCGAATCGTGTCGGGTGCGCCATCTCCACCGGTAGAACCGGGCCGACCTCCCCCGTCGACAATTTTCCCGACACCATCGGCTAGCGTGTCGAACGGCAGGCGCGTCGTTCGTCGTCTGGTCAGTCGCGCGACGACACGCACGGAGGAGAAGACCGATGTTCAGAGCGATCCTGATGGCCGCGGCCCTGCTGTTCGCGAGCCCCGCCCTTGCCGACGCGAGGCCCGTGGGTCACCGCGTCGAGGTCAACGGCATGACGATGTACTACGAGGTCTCGGGACAGGGCGAACCGCTGGTCGTGCTGCACGGCGCCTATATGAACATCCCGACCATGGGGGCGATCATCCCCAGACTCGCCGAGACCCACCGGGTCTATGCGATCGAGTTCCAGGGCCACGGCCGCACTACCGACATCGACCGGCCGATCACCTACGAGAACCTGGCCGACGACGTGGCCGCCTTCATGGACGCCGTAGGGCTGAAGAAGGCCGACGTGTTCGGCTATTCCATGGGCGCCGGGGCCGGCCTGCAGCTGGCCATCCGTCATCCCGGCAAGGTGAACCGCCTGGTGGCGGCGTCGGTGGCCTACGACGCGCGCGGCTGGCAGCCGGAGTTCACGGCCTTTCTCCCGCAGATGACCGTGGAGATGGTTCTGCAGATGCCGTTCGCGGCGGATTACCCCAAGCTGGCCGCGAACCCGAAGGGCTTCCCCGAGCTGGCGCGCAAGCTTATCGCGCTCGAGCACGAGCCGATGGCGTGGGAAGCCGGAGTCAGGACGATCAAGGCCCCGGTGCTGGTCATCAGCGGCGACGCCGATGTGGCCACCCTCGAGCACACTGTGGCGCTGTTCCGGCTGCTCGGCGGCGGCGGCATGGGCGACATGGGCAAGCCGCTGCCCGCGTCGCGCCTCGCGGTCCTGCCGGCGACCTCGCACACGGCCGTCATCACCCAGCCCGACCTGCTGCACGCCCTCATAGAGCCTTTCCTGAAGGGGCAGACGCCGAAGAGCATGTTCGAGGCGGCGAACTAGGCGGGGTCAGTCCGCCGGCCCGCCGCGGCTCTCGGCCAGGCGACGCCACAGGCGGGCGATCTCCTCGAACGAGGCGCGCTCGGCGGCGGTGGTCGCCCGGCGCGCCAGTTCGTCGGCGTGGGCGGCCTGCTTGAGATAGTGCTCGCGGGTCGGGGGCGGACGGTCGCTCACGGGTCGCACGAGCTCTCGAAGGAGGCGTAGATCTCCTCCCGGGCGAAGGTCAGGCTGCCCCAGCATGAGCAGGCCTCGCGCTCCAGTGCGGTGCGATCGACGATGCCCACGGCGCCGCGGCTGCGCCGCAGCACCCCGTTTTTTTCCAGGGAAGCGATCGCCAGGGCCACCGAGGTGCGCTGGACGCCGAGCATCTGGGCCAGGGCGTCCTGGGTCAGGGGCAGGCTGAGGCCGCAGGCGGCCTTCTCCTGCACGTCGACCAGAAGGCGAGCCAGACGGCTCTGCAGCGAGTGCAGCGCGTTGCATGCGACGTATTGACGCGACTCCGCCAGCAGCACTTCCACCAGCTTGTGAACGGCGGTCCGCAGGCCCGGCGACTGGTCGAACAGTTCGCGATAGGCCCCCGCCCGCACGCGCCACGCCTCGCCCGGAACCTGGACGATGGCGCGGTAGAAGGCGCGGCGGCTGCCGCAGGCCTCGAACACGCCCACGGCGCCGT
Source organism: Caulobacteraceae bacterium (assembly GCA_035627575.1). Lineage (GTDB taxonomy): Bacteria > Pseudomonadota > Alphaproteobacteria > Caulobacterales > Caulobacteraceae > JAEZEZ01. The sequence goes on from DASPLM010000165.1 coordinate 2,252, forward strand.
CCCGGCCCACCGTGGTGCACTGGGCGCTCTCGCCGCCGGAGGTTTCCGCGGCCAGGCCGATGAGTCCGGTCTCGGGGAAATAGACCCACTCGACCTCGTCGCCAGTCTCCTGAAGCGATTGCGATTTCGTAAGCTTCACGCGTTCGAAGCGCGGCCCGTACCGGCGCCAGTTCGCCGGCTCGACCGCGCGCAGGACCATGTTCCCGGGCGATCCCATCTTCATTGCCTCGCCGGCGCCGAGACGGCCCGAACAGGCGTGCCCGCGACTTCGCTGACCAACGCTCTACCTCTTTCGACCAGGCAGTCGCGTCGGTTCAAGCCGAGCCGCGCCGCCCCCCGTCCCTAGGACTAGCAGAGCGTGAGCGCGTTGAACGTCGGGTTTCTAACACTCGGACCTCGCGGCGCGTTCGCGCTTCGGGCGATTGGCCTCAACTTTATGGTGCATGGGCCGGGAAGCGGCGCCCGCGGCCCGGTGGCGAGTTGGGGCGAGGGATCGTTATGGCGCAGGCCCGCGTTGTGAAGCCGACCCTTCAGAAGGAGCCGCCCCCATGACGACCTACCAGGATTCCCGGGCCGCCGACGGCGGAGAGCGCCTCAGCGACCGCATCGGCGGCCTCGGCCGCGCATTGCAGGAACGCGCCGGCGAAGCCGGATCGCGCCTGCACGACGAACTCGGCCATCTCGGCGAGACGACCCGCGACCTCGCCCGCAGCTCCAGCCGGACCGCCGCGAGAACCGGCCGCCGGGCCGCCGAGGAAGTGCGCCGCCGCCCGGTCCCGTTTGGCCTCGCCGCCGCCCTGGGCGTAGCCGCGATCGCGCTCCTGGCCATTCCGAAGACCCGTCGCCTGGCCATCGCCAGCGGGCCGATGCTCTGGAACGAGCTCCAGAAGCGCAGGAGCGCCCTGCGCTTCTGATCTCAGCGCGGCGTGGGGCCGGGGCGCTTCGCCTTCGGCGCCGCCTTGGCGAAGGTCTCGCCGAAGAAGTCCCCTTCGTACCAGCGCGGCCGCTCGTCGGCGTTCGCCAGTTCGCGGGTGATCATCCAGTTGAGGCGGGCGAACCGCGCCGCCGAGGCCCAGTCGAACGGCAGGTCCAGTTCGTCGGAGACCTCATGGTACTGGGTCGAGCGGAACGCCGTGTTGGCCGCCGCACCGCCCTGGCCGCCGCCCGCATCCAGCGGGCCGGTCTTCAGGAACACCGACGGAACGCCGCGCTTCACCAGGGCGTAGTGGTCGCTGCGCGTGAAGATGCCTTCCTGCGGCTGCGGGTCGGGCGTGACCTTTACCCCCATGCGCGCCGCGGCCCGGGCCACCAGCACGCCCATGCTGGAGCTGTCGGCGCCGTAGGGCACGATGTCGGCGAAGTCGTAGGTGAGGATCGGCATGTCCATGTTCACCAGCCCCGCGATGCGCTCAAGCGGCACGACCGGGTAGGCGCCGAAGTAGTCCGCGCCCAGCAGGCCCTTCTCCTCGCCGGTGGAGGCCATGAACATCACTGTCCGCCGCGGCCGCTCGCCGGACGCGGCCAGGGCCCGGGCGGTCTCGAGCATGGTGGCG
>DASPLM010000166.1:0-5505 GCA_035627575.1 Caulobacteraceae bacterium
GCATATGACCGGACCTCAGGCCGGCGCGCGGCTCCGGCGCCTCGCCACGGAACCGCGGCGCCGGACGGGCGTCGACGACCTGGGCCGCGACGCCGCGGAGTTCGTCACGCATCCGCTCGAAGTCCCGCACGAGGTCCGGGCGATAGCGGGGGGTGAACACGGCCGGGCGCGGCGCGGCCACGCCTGCTTCCATCGGCCGTCCCTCGGCGCGCCAGCGCGGCAGCCCGCCGTCCAGGACCCGCACCCGCCGCACGCCCATGGCCCGCAGGCTCCACCACCCGCGGGGAGCGGAGAACAGGCCCTGCTGATCGTAGACGACGATGTCGTCGTCGGCTCCGACGCCGAGCGCCCCGACCGCCTCGGCGAAGGCTTCGGGGGAGGGGAGCATGTGGGGGAGGGAACTGGACCGGTCGCTGATCGCGTCGATGTCGAAGAACACCGCGCTGGGGACGTGCCCCTCGCGCCAGGCGGCGCGGGCGTCGCGCCCGTCCATGTACCAGCTGGCGTCCAGCACGCGCAGGTCCGGCGTCCCAAGGCAAGCTTCCAGCGCCGCCGGGGTGACCAGGGGATCGGCCACGGCGGCGGTCAGGTTCGGCACAGGGCGAGTTGCACCACGTCCGTCCGGCCGGTGCGGAACCCGGCCTCGCAGTAGCTGAGATAAAAGGCCCAGAGCTTGCGGAAGCGCTCGTCGAAGCCCAGCGGCCGGATCTCCTTCCAGGCGCTCTGGAACCGGTCGCCCCATTCGGCCAGGGTGTCTGCGTACGCCTGTCCGAAGCGCGAGATGCCGTCCCACTCGAGTCCGGCGGCCCGGATCACCGGGCGAAGCGCCGCCTCGCTCGGCAACACGCCGCCGGGGAAGATGTACTTCTGGATGAAGTCCGTCCGGCTGCGGTAGCTCTCGAACTGCTCGTCCTGGATGGTGATGATCTGCAGACCCGCGCGGCCGCCCGGTTCGAGCACGCTGTGGATCTTGCCGAAGTAGGCCGGCCAGTACTCCTGTCCGACCGCCTCGAACATCTCGATGGACGCCACCCGGTCGTAGGTCCCGTCGACGTCGCGGTAATCGACCATGCGGATGTCTGTCTGGTCGGAGAGCCCCTCGCGGAACAGGCGCTTGCGGGCATAATCATACTGTTCCTGCGAAATGGTGATGCCCGTGACGCGGGCCCCGACCTCCCTCGCCGCGAACTCGGCGAATCCGCCCCAGCCGCAGCCGATCTCGAGCACATGCTGCCCCCGCTGCAGCCCCATGGATTGGGCCAGGGTTCGGTACTTGTTGCGCTGGGCGGCGGCGAGGTCCTGGCCCGGCGCCTCGTGCCGCGCGGACGAGTAGGTCATGGTCCGGTCCAGCCACTTCTCGTAGAACTGGTTGCCGAGGTCGTAGTGCGCGTGGATGTTGCGGCGGGAGCCGGCCCGGCTGTTGCGCCGCATCCGGTGCACCAGCCGGTTGAAAGCCCGCACCACGGCGTTGCCGCGCACCAATCGCACGATCCGGTCGTAGTTCAGGCTGAGCACGGTCAGCAGGGCCGAAAGGTCGGGGGTGTCCCACTCGCCGGCCATGTAGCCTTCGGCGAAGCCGATGTCGCCGCCCGCCATCACCCGGCCGACGAAGCGGTAGTCCCTGACCTGCAGCACCCCGACCGGGCCGTCGTCGCGCCCGCGAATGGCGATCCGGCGCCCTTCCGGCATGACGATGTCGAACCCGCCCACGGCCCAGTTGCTGGACGCCAGCTTCACGAACATCCGGAACGGAGCCGGCGAGCGCCGCACTTCCGGCAGCATCCACGCCGGCGAATCGACAGGAACAACCTTGTTCATCGGACTGTCTCCCCGTGCCTGCACCCAAACTGCACCACGCCAAACACGGTTCGTCGAGTCTCTTGAGGCGTCCGGAGCCCGGGCAGGGACGCCGCGCCCCCTTGTTCCGGCGCGCCCAACTTGCCACTTCTACGGCCCATCGCGAGGGCCGGACCGGGCCCGATCTCCAGGATTGCCGCCTTGACCAAGCCCAACGCCGTCATCGAACTCGCCACCGGCCGTGGCGCGACCGTCCGCATCGGAGGCCGCGAAAAGCTGTCCTTCATAGCCGGGCCCTGCCAGCTGGAGAGCCGCCAGCACGCGCTGGAAACCGCCCAGGCCCTGAAGGAAATCGCTGAGCGGCTGGGGATCGGGCTGATCTACAAGACATCCTTCGACAAGGCGAACCGCACCTCGGCCACGGCGGCGCGCGGCTTCGGCCTGGAGGGCTCCCTCCCCATCTTCGCCGAGATCCGCGAGGTCACCGGCCTGCCGGTTCTGACCGACGTGCACACCGAGGAGCACTGTCGTATCGCCGGCGAGGTGGTGGACGTGCTGCAGATTCCCGCCTTCCTCTGCCGCCAGACCGACCTGCTGATCGCCGCCGCCCGCACCGGCAAGGCCATCAACGTCAAGAAGGGCCAGTTCCTGGCGCCTTGGGACATGAAGAACGTGATCGCGAAGGTGACGGGGGCCGGCAATCCGAACGTCATGGCCTGCGAGCGCGGCGCCTCCTTCGGCTACAACACGCTCGTTTCCGACATGCGCGCCCTGCCGATCATGGGCGAGATCGGCTGCCCGGTCGTGTTCGACGCTACCCATTCGGTGCAGCAGCCGGGCGGGCAGGGGACCAGCTCGGGCGGCCAGCGCGAGTTCGTCCCGGTGCTGGCCCGCGCGGCCGTCTCCATCGGCGTCGCCGCCGTGTTCATGGAGACCCATCCGGACCCCGACAACGCCCCCTCGGACGGCCCCAACATGGTCCCGCTGAGCGAGTTCGAGCGGCTCGCGGGAGAACTGCTGGAATTCGACGCCATCGCCAAGCGGCTCGCCGCCTGATCGTCGGCGGCCGGCCGGCGCGTAATCGGATTTGGCGGGACGCGCCGACGCGCTATAGCCTCGCAGCGCTCAACCGGCCGGACGCCTGATCCATGGACCTGACCTCGCTCCAGACGCTGCTCGCCCGCCTGCCCCAGGCGCGGGTGCTGTGCGTCGGCGACGTCATGGTGGACCGCTTCGTGGACGGCGAGGTGGACCGCATCTCGCCCGAGGCCCCGATTCCGGTCCTGTCCCGCTCCCATCAGGAGACGATGTTGGGCGGGGCGGGCAACGTAGCGCGCAACATCGCCTCGCTGGGCGGCCTGGCTGCGCTGGTGGGGCTGGTCGGCGACGACGCGGCCGGTCACGAGGCGCTGGGCCTGCTCGAGGGCGAGGCGGGGCTGGAAAGCCATCTGGTCTCCCGGGCCGGGCGCCGGACCACGCTGAAGACCCGTTTCACGGCGGCGGGCCAGCAATTGCTGCGCGTCGACCACGAGGACCGCCACGCGCCGGACGAACAGGCGCAGGCGTCGTTGGCCCAGGCGGTGCGGTCGGCGGGCGACGAGGTCCACGCCATCCTGATCTCGGACTACGCCAAGGGCGTGGTCACCGATGCGGTGATCGCGGCCTGCCATGCGGCCGCGACGGCGCGGGGCATCCCCATCGTCGTCGATCCCAAGGGCCGCGATTTCCGCCGCTATGGCGCTGTCGACCTGATCAAGCCGAACGCGTCCGAACTGGCCGCGGCCACGGGCCTGCCGGTAGGAACCGACGCCGAGGCCGAGGCGGCCCTTTCGGCCGCGCTCGAAGCCTCGTCCGCCCGGGCCATCGCGGTCACGCGCGGCGGTCGCGGGCTCAGCTTCCGCCGTCGCGACGGCGAAACCGTGCACGTCCGCGCGCGCCCCCGCGAGGTGTTCGACGTGTCCGGCGCCGGCGACACCGCCCTGGCCGCGCTGGGGCTGGCCCTCGCGACGGGATCTGAGCTCGAGGCGGCCGGCGCCTTCGCCGTGCTGGCGTCGGGCGTGGCGGTCGGCAAGCCGGGCACGGCCGTGGTGACACCCGACGAACTCATCGACGCCGAACTGACCCAGCATGCGGCGCCCGCCCACGCCCGCATAGCAACGCCCGAACGCATGGCGGCCGAGGTCGCCAAGTGGAAGGGCAGGGGCCTGCGGGTCGGCTTCACCAACGGCTGTTTCGACATCCTGCACCGTGGCCATGTGGCCTACCTCGCCCAGGCCCGGTCCTGGTGCGACCGGCTGATCGTCGGCCTGAACTCGGACGCGTCGGTGCGGGCGCTGAAGGGCGAGGGACGTCCCGTGAACGACCTCGAGGGCCGCGCCCTGGTGCTGGGCAGCCTTGAAGGCGTCGACCTGGTGGTGCCCTTCGACGCGCCGACGCCCGAAGCCCTGATCCGCGCCGCCCGCCCCGATGTCCTGATCAAGGGCTCGGACTACGCCGTGGAGCAGGTCGTCGGGGGCGACTTCGTGCGCAGCTACGGCGGCGAGGTGCGGCTGGCCGATTTCGTGGACGGCCACTCGACCAGCGAGGCCATCGCCCGGATGAAGCGCGCATGAGCAGGAAGATCGTCCTCGTCACCGGCGGCGCCGGTTTCATCGGCTCGAACATCGTGGCCGACCTGTGCGCCGACGGGCGTTGGGACGTGGCGGTATGCGACTGGCTGGGCCCGGCCGAGGACAACAAGTGGCGCAACCTGGCGCGCCACCCGATCGCCGATTTCGTTGCGCCCGAGGCCCTGTTCGACTGGCTCGAGGGGCATTCGGGCGAGATCGAGGCCGTGGTTCACATGGGCGCGGTGTCGTCGACGACCGAGCCCGATGCCGACAGGATCCTGCACTCCAACTTCACCCTGTCGCGAGACCTGTGGGACTGGTGCGCGGAGAACGAGACGCGGCTGATCTACGCCTCGTCGGCGGCGACCTACGGCGACGGCGGTCAAGGCTTCACCGACGCGGACGACTTTGAGGCGCTACAGGCGCTTCGGCCGTTAAACGCCTATGGATACTCGAAATACCTGTTCGACCTCTACGCCCGCCGCAACGCCGACAGGGGGCTGGCGCCGCGGCAATGGGCGGGGCTGAAGTTCTTCAACGTCTACGGGCCCAACGAGTGGCACAAGGGCGGGATGATGTCGGTCGCCACCCGGATGTGGCCCAGGATCCAGGCCGGCGAGGCCGTGCAGCTCTTCACGTCGCATCACCCGGACTATCCGGACGGGGGCCAGATGCGCGACTTCGTCTATGTCCAGGACGCTGCCGACGTGGTCCGCTGGCTGCTGTACCGCAAGGACGTCTGCGGAATATTCAACCTGGGCAGTGGCCAGGCCCGCTCGTTCCTCGACCTCGTCAACGCCCTGTACGCCGCCGCCGGCAAGGAGCCGCGGATCGAGTTCACGCCCATGCCCGAGGTGATCCGCGACAAGTACCAGTACTTCACCGAGGCCGACATGCTCCGCCTCGCGGCGGCCGGCTACAACAAGCCGCCGACCTCGCTCGACGCCGGGATCGCGGACTACGTGACGCGCTTCCTCTCCCAGCCTGATCCGTACCGCTGACCATGGCCGCCGCCTGGAGCCTGAAGCGCCTGCTGTTCTGGGGCGTCCTGGTGTTCCTGGGGCTCCTGGCCATCGCCGCCTTCGTGTTCCGCGACGAC
>DASPLM010000167.1:0-3256 GCA_035627575.1 Caulobacteraceae bacterium
CAACGTGCCGGTCAGCCTCCCGTCGGGCGTGGTGGCCTCGGCCATGGCGATCATCAAGAACACGGACGGCAGCTTCAATCGCAACGTGGTGGTCCAGTACATCGGGTCCTTCGGCGGCACGATCAGCTTCTACGTCAACCAGATGGACGGCTCGAGCTCGCTCGGCTTCCAGTGGTTCGCGATCGGCTGGTGATCCATGGCCTATGTGGACCTGGAGATCCCGCCCGGGGTCTTCGCCAACGGCACGGCGCGCCAGGCGCGCGGCCGCTGGCGGCTGTCGAACCTGGTGCGCTGGCCCAACGGGCCTGACCTGCAGCCCGTCGGCGGCTGGCGCCCGCGGTCCGAACAGACCGTGGCCGGCGCGGCGCGCGCGATCCTCACCTGGCGCGACAACGCCAACCAGCGCTGGATCGGCATCGGCACGCACACGGGGCTGTACGTGATGACGCCGTCGGGCGCCGTGCACGACATCACGCCCGTGGGCTTCACCGCGGGACAGGAGGACGCCTTCACCGGCGGCGGCTATGGCGAGGGCGTCTACGGCGCCGGCGCCTACGGCACGCGCCGCCCCGACAGCGCCACCATCACCCCGGCCTCGGTCTGGACCCTGGACACCTGGGGGCAATACCTCGTCGCCTGCAGCGAGCAGGACGGCCGGCTGTACCTGTGGACCCTGGACACGGCCCAGAAGGCGCAGCCGATCGCGGGGGCGCCCGAGGGCTGCAACGGCCTGGTGGTGACGGCCGAGAACTTCATCCTGGGCTTACGCGACCGCAACGTCGCCTGGTGCGACCAGGCCGACGAGGCCGTCTGGACGCCGGACCCGACCAACCAGGCCGGCGACCTGGACCTGCAGACGCCGGGGACCCTGATGTGCGGCCGGCGCGTGCGCGGCGCGACCCTGGTCTTCTCGGACGTGGACGTGTGGCAGGCCCAGTACCTGGGCGGGGTCGCCGTCTACGGCTTCCAGCGCGTGGGCGCCGACTGCGGCCTGATCGCCAAGGGGGCGGCGGTGTCGCTGGACACGCGGGCGGTGTGGATGGGGAAGGGCGCCTTCTTCGTCTTCAACGGCGGGGCAGTGGACGACCTGCCCTGCGAGGTGGCCGACCACGTCTTCGGCGACCTGAACGAGCAGCAGGCGTCCAAGGTCAGCGCCTGGCACAACACCGAGCACGGCGAGATCTGGTGGCACTATCCGTCCGCGAACTCGGCCGAGAACGACCGCTACGTCGCCTGGAGCTACCGCACCGACAAGTGGGCCGTGGGCGAGCTGGCCCGCACCTGCGGCGCCCCCGCCGGCGTGTTCCAGCGCCCGATCCTGATTGATGCGGCCGGCGTCGCCTGGGAGCACGAGACCGACTGGAACTGGGGCGGGGCGATCCCCTATGCCCGCTCCGCCCCGGTGGAGCTGGCCCCCGGCGACAGGGTGGTGAAGGTGTCGGGCTTCGTCGGCGACGAGAAGAGCCTGGGCGAAAGCGCCGTGCGCTTCTTCGTCCGCGCCTTCCCCAACCTGCCGGAGAGCGAGCACGGGCCCTATCCCGTGTCGGGCGCGCCGGTCGACGTGCGCTTCACCGCCCGCCAGGTCGAGACCCAGGTGGAGTTCGCTGCGTCGGCCGACAGCCGCGTCGGCGTGCTGCGCCTCGACCTCAAGCCCGGAGGCCGTCGATGAGCCTGACCCTGCCGCGCGCCCCCCGCGCCTATGACGCCGGCGACCAGCAGACCCTGCGCGGCCTGGTCGAGGCCGCCGACCGGCGCACGCTGAAGCACGGCCGGGACCTCGACCCCGGCCCCCGCGCCGCCCTTATCCTCACCAGCCCCGACGGCGCCCGATGGCGCGTGACCGTGGGCGACGACGGGGTGCTGGCCACGGCGGCGGTCTGAACCTCTTCAGTAGACAAGGACGACTCATGGCCTTCAACATCGACCCGCGCTGGCTCAACGCCGCAGCGCGGATGACGCCCCTGCGCACGCTGGCCGACATCGTCGCGGCTACGGGAGAGCTGAACCGAAACAGCAGGGCTCGCCCGCTCCTGTCCACGGCGCCGGCGGCCTTCGCAACGAAACCGGCACGTCCGGCAGCGCAGAGCGCGAGACCGGCCGCGCCGCGGGACGAGCGGCGCCAGCCGCAGCCGCAGCCACAGACACGGCCACGGTCGGGCAGTTCGCCGCGGCCCTCGCCGCCGCCCCTTGGCGACCGAACCCCGGTCCAGCCTGATCCGTTCGGCCGGAGGTACTCACTGCTGCTTGGGTCAACGGGCCTGGATGGACCGCGGCGGGACCCTCTTGAGGCTCCGCCGGGCGCCGAGGGGCCGCTGTCGCTGGACAACCTTGGGCGAAACCGTCACCTCGGTTCGCTGTCGAGCCAGGAGGAGACGAGTGGAAAAGGTCCGGGCACGGTGTCGTCGGGCAAGGGCGACCCGGGTGGGATCTCCTACGGCAGCTACCAACTCGCTACGAACATGAAGCAGCCGCAGGCGTTCCTTAAGGCGGAAGGCCTGCCGTGGAGCGAGAACTTCAGCGGACTCCAGCCGACGGATCCGGCCTATGCGGAGGCATGGCGGCGGGTGGCGGCGCGTGAGCCGGAGCGGTTCGCCCTCGCGCAGCACGACTACATCGACCGGACGCACTACCAGCCGCAGGTGCAGCGGATTCTCGATGAGACGGGAGTCGACGTGCGCCAGCGTTCTCTGGCCCTGCAGGAGGCCATCTGGTCGACGGCCGTACAACACGGACCGTCGACCGGTCTCGTCGTGAGAGCCATCAGGGCTGCGGGACCGAATGCCACCGAAGCGGAAATTCTGCGGCGACTGTACGCCAGTCGCGCCACGGCTTACCCACCGACGGCGCCCCGCTACGAGCGGGAACTGGATGCCGCGCTTAGCATGCTCGACGATGCTCCGCCGCTATGGAGCAGGGGGGGCGCCGTCAACGACAAAAGGACTGGAACAAATAACGAACGATGGTAGGCTGGAAGCTCCTCTGGAGGTTTGTATGAGAGCTGTGACATTCGCTGCGGCGGCGCTTCTCATGGTCCCGGCGGGGTGTTCACCTGCTGGTGATCGACCCTCGTCGCCGGTCAAGGCGTCTCCGGGGCCGGCTGCGGCCTCTGAAGCTCCGCCGCCCGCAGAGGGGTCGGCCTATCCGCAGTTCACCTTGAACGCGGAAGACACCTCAAGCTCCGTCTACGACACCGACGCGGGTGAGTTCCGACGGCCGTCGCCGGAAGGCCTGATGCGGATTTCGCGTGAAGGCCGGG
>DASPLM010000168.1:0-5562 GCA_035627575.1 Caulobacteraceae bacterium
CTGGCGCGGGGGGGCTAGCGCCGCACACAGGAGCCCCCGAGGGACGGGCCGCTAAAGCGGAAACGGCCCCGGCAGAAGCCCGGCCCAAAGGTGTGGCAGGCCCCACTCTCGGAAGGCGAAGTTGAGAACAACCACCCAAGCGAAGGCCATAAGGATCAGCCCCAGAACAACCCAGAATGCCTCCTGCAATCGCCGGGACCGGGGCTCCGCCGCGGATGCGGCGACAGTCCAGCTTCGGCGTACCTGCGGAACGCTGACCGCCAGGGTCACGAGCAGGAGGAAGGCGACGAGGCCCAGCCCAATCATCTGTCGATGTCCATGGCCATCCCCCTCGCGCGCCTCGGCCGGAAGCCTAAGGTGAAGCTGCCTCCGCAGCAACGCCTCCCCGCGCCTTCTCCTCCCCTCCGGGCAGGCCGCGAGTCCTTGCGGATCAAGGGACGCTGGGGTGCGTCGGCCGGTGCGGCGCGACCTCGTCCTTCGACAGGCTCAGGATGAGGTCGACTGGGAGGGCGGTAGAAATCCTCATCCTGAGCTTGTCGAAGGACGAGGATTTCGGACTCGTGCGTTGCGGCGGCTGGGACGCCTCACCCGAGTTCGCTGAGCGACCTCGTCCTCTCCTGAAGGAGAGGGGAAGAAGGCGTCGGGCCGCCCCCTTAGATCGGCATCCGCATGATTTCCTGATAGGCCGAGATCACCTGGTCACGCACCGCCATCACCGTCTCCAGCGAGGCTTCAGCTGAAGCCACCGCGGTGACGACGTTGACCAGCTCCGTCCGCCCCTGGGCGTGGGCGGCCATCTGGGTTTCGGCCGCGCGCGAGGCCTGGGTGGCGTCGCCGATGGCGTTCTGCAGCAGGGCCTGGAAGCTGGTGGCGTCCGCGCCGCCGGCGCCGCCCGCCGGGCCGGTCGCCTGTTTCTGGGAGGCGGCATAGGCCTTGGCGGCCATCATGGGAGAGATCATCTCTCAGGTCCTCACTTCTTCAGCAGGTCGAGGGTCCGCTGCTCCATGGAGCGCGCCGTCTCGATGACGTTGAGGTTGGCTTCGTAGGCCCGCTGGGCCTCGCGCATGTCCATGGACTCCAGCAGGGTGTCCACGTTCGGCCGCTTGACGTAGCCGTTGGCGTCGGCGGCCGGGTGGGCCGGGTCGTACTCCAGCTTGAAGTCGCTCGGATCGTCGCGCACCTCGGCCAGCTTCACGCCCGACGCGCCGTCGACCTTGGAGGTCTGGAACACGGCCTCGCGGCGGCGGTACGGATCGCCGCCCGCCACCCGCGCCGTCGAATCGGCGTTGGCGATGTTCTCCGCGATGACGCGCATCCGCGACTGCTGCGCCTTCAGCGCGGTGGCGGCGACGGCCATGGGGCTGTTGGAGGGGGCTCTCACCTCGGGCATGGCCTATCCTCTGCTCTGCACGTCAGCGGCCGGGCGCACGGGCGGCCATCCGCAGGAGGTTCATGGATTTCTGGTAGAAGCCGATGGCGGCGTCGTAGGCCATGCGGCTCTCGGCCATCTTCAGCATCTGCTCTTCCAGCACGACGGAGTTGCCGTCGAGGCGGGTCTCCGAATCGGGCGTCTTGTCGGCCTTGTAGGGGCCGGGCGTCCCGCCCTGCCCCGGCGCGGCCATGTGGCCGGCGCTGGTGCGCACCAGGGTCGCCGGCCCGCCTGCGGTCCCGCCGCCCCGCGCGACGCCGACCATCTGGTCGAAGCTCTGCGGCTTCAGGTCGCGCGGCGTGAAGCCGACGGTGTCGGCGTTGGCCACGTTCTCGGCGATCACCTTCTGGCGCTGGGTCAGGTAACCCATGCGCCCCTTCAGCATCGCCAGCAGCGGAATGTCGTCGAGACGCACCTTGGGAGCCCTCGCAGGGAATCTGCTGGGCACAATCTGCCGCGAGGATGGTTAACGCCCCCTTGCGGCAACGCGACGTTAACCATGGCCGGTAACCTTTGCACCTGCCGGCGGCCCCGAGTCCGCGCGGATACAGGGTGCAAGGGCGACATGGATTTTCTGGATTTCCTTCGGGCGGTGCTGGCGCTGGCGGTGACGCTGGGCCTGATCGGCGTCGCCGCCTTCGCCGCCCGCCGCTATGCGCCCGACCTGCTGGCGCGCCTCCAGGCCAGGCGCGGCGAGCGGCGGCTGAAGATGCTCGAGACCCTGGTGCTGGACCCGACGCGGCGCCTCGTGCTGGTGCAGGTGGACGAGGAGGAGCGCCTCATCCTGCTGGGCGAAGGCCGCGAACTGACCGAGCCGCGCCGCCCCCGAGAGCGGGGAGCCGCCCAGTGACCGCCGCCACGATTCGCCGCCCGGCCATGAAACTGTTCGCCCTGCCCACCCGCGCCGAACTGAAGCGGGCGCTGAAGCTGTCGGCGCTCACCACCGCGCTCTGCTTCTGCCTCAGCCTTGTGGCCATGTTCGTGCCGGGCACGGCGCTGGCCCAGGCGGTCAACGTCGACCTCGGCACCGGCGCCGGCCTGACCGAACGGGTGGTCCAGCTGGTCGGCCTGCTGACCGTCCTGTCGCTGGCGCCGTCCATCGTCATCATGACCACCAGCTTCGTGCGCATCATCGTGGTGCTGTCCCTGCTGCGCACGGCGCTGGGCCTGCAGCAGAGCCCGCCGAACGCGGTGCTGGTGTCCCTGGCCCTGTTCCTCACCGCCATCGTCATGGCGCCCACCTTCCAGCAGTCCTACGACGAGGGCGTGCGCCCCCTGCTGGACCAGCAGGTCGAACTGCCGCAGGCCTTCGACGCCGCCGCGGCGCCGGTGAAGACCTTCATGCTGGGCCAGGTGGACAACGGCGACCTCGCCCTCTTCGTGCGCCTCGGCAAGGTCGAGGCCGGCACGACGCGCGCCGACCTGCCCCTGCGCATCGTCACCCCGGCCTTCATGATCTCCGAACTGAAGCGCGCTTTCGAGATCGGCTTCCTGCTGTTCGTGCCCTTCCTGGTGATCGACCTCGTCGTCGCCAGCGTGCTGATGAGCATGGGCATGATGATGCTGCCCCCCGTCGTGGTGTCCCTCCCCTTCAAGCTGATCTTCTTCGTCCTCGTGGACGGCTGGCGGCTCGTGGCGGGCAGCCTGGTGGAGAGCTTCCAGAGGGCCGGCGGCGGGGGATGACGCAGCGCCTACCTCAATCCTTCTCTCTTCAGAGAGAAGGAGGCCCCGGCGTACCGGAGCGAGCGGCAGCTCGCGCAGGTCCACGCCGGAGGAAGAGTGAGTTGTCGTGAAGGCCGCGCGGCTGGAAGAGCACTCTTCCTCCCACGCAAAGAACCTCCGGCGCTGCCGCGCCTCCGGTGCGTGGGGCCCTCCTTCTCTCTGAAGAGAGAAGGGAGAACCGCCTCACTCGCCGCGGATGGCGCGGGCTATCGCTTCGCCCACCGACTCCGGCTCCAGCAGCACATCGCGGTTCCAGAACCTGAGCACGCGATAGCCCTGCGTGCGGAACCAGGCGTCCCGGCGCACGTCGTATTCGCTCTCCACATGCTGGGATCCGTCCACCTCTACGATGAGCTTGGGCGACCGGCAGTGGAAGTCGGCGATGTAGTTCCCGACCCGGTGCTGCGCCGAAAGCGCACGCCCAACTGGTCCCGGTTGATCATCCGCCAGACGGCGCGTTCGGCGTCCGTCGCGCCGTTTCGCATGGCGCGGGCGCGCTCTCGGAGGAGGTCGGGATCAACCACCCAAGGATACTGCCACGCTCGGGGCGGGCCTCAATCCTTCTCTCTTCAGAGAGAAGGAGGCCCCGGCGTGCCGGAGCAGGCGCCAGCCTGCGCAGGCCCACGCCGGAGGAAGAGTGACTTGTTGTGAGGGGTGGGAGGCTGGAAGCGCACTCTTCCTCCCACGCGAAGGACCTCCGGCGCTTCGCGCCTCCGATGCGTGGGGCCCTCCTTCTCTCTGAAGAGAGAAGGAAAATCTACGCCGCCGCAGCCCTCGTCGGCGCCGCCGCGGCCGGCTTTGCGGCCCCGGCCGCGCTCCGCACCGGCGTGCGCTCGCGGAACTTCTTCTTCATGGCGGTGACCCAGCCGGCGAAGTTGTCCGCCTGGGCGCTGGCGCGGGCGAAGTCGGCGGGGGTGATGGTGTCCACGTCCCGGCTGAGCGCGACGCGCAGGGCGTCGGGCGCCTGGGACCTGGCGATGAAGGGATCGTAGCGCTGGGACAGGGCGGCGAGGCCCTGGTCGTCGCCGGCCAGGGTGTAGGCGATGCCGGCGCGCACGAGGCGGGTCTCGTCCTCGGGCGAGAGCGGCGTCGGGTCCTTCCAGCGGTCGCCCAGGCGCCGGTCCAGCAGGGTCGCCGCGGCGGCCCAGGACTTCTGCTTCCACAGGATCTCGGCGCGCGCGTCGACGGCCTCGGCCGAGGCGTCGGTCCCCAGCACCTCCAGCGCGTGGTCGTAGCGGCCGAGCCCGGCCAGGGCGCGGGCCTCCAGGACGCGGCGCTCCGCGTTCAGCGCCGTCGGCAGCAGGGTCGTGCGCGAGCCCCAGATGGCCTGCAGCGCCGGCTCGGGCTTGCGGTCCATCAGGTAGATGGCGGCGAGGTCGGTGGCGACCTGGCTCTTGGCGACGCCGTCCAGGCGGTTCTCGACCTGGTACTTCAGCAGCTCGGCCGCCTGGGCCAGCAGATCGACGTCCACCAGCCGCCGCGCCAGGCGCCGCACCATGTCGTCGCCCTCCGCGCCGACCGGGGTGAGTTCGCGGAAGTCGTAGAACAGGGCCAGGGCCTGCACCGGCTCAAGGCCGTCCGCCTTCCCTTCGAGGAAGAGCGCGCGGAAGGCGGCGGCGAGGTCCGCCTGCAGCTGGATGGCGGCGGGCAGGTCCGGCAGGCGCGTCCCGGCCGAGCGCAGCGCCTCCAGCGCCTCGCGGTAGCGGCCCTGGCTCAGGTAGATCTCGCCCAGCGTGCGGATGATCTCCAGCTCGGTGGCGTCGCCCCGCCAGCGCCAGCGCAGGCTGTCGAGCGTCTTGACCGCCTCGGCGGGCTTCATCGCCCCCTTCTCCAGCCGGATCTTGGTGGCGCGCATGCGCGCGGGGGCGGCGACGTTGTCCAGCGGCGCCCGCGCGATGGCGTCGTAGACGCGCAGGGCCCGGTCCGTCTGGCCCTGCGCCTCGAACACCCGGGCCTGCACCAGCCGCGCCGACAGCTGCTCCACCGGCGAACGGTCCTGGTCGGCGGCAAAGGTGATCAGGCGCGAGGCGGCGGGCAGGTCGCCCAGCTCCAGCGCGGCGCGGGCGTGCTCGACGGCGAACTTCGAGCGCCAGCGCGGCGCGAACAGGTCGACGGCGCGCGCGCCCTCGCCGAAGGCCCGGCGGGCCTCTTCGAAGTGGCCCTGTTTCGCGTCGATGTAGCCGCGCCAGAGAGCGCTGGCCGGGTCGCCGGTGAGCACGGGCACGGAGAAGTCGGTCTGGGCCTCGACCCAGCGACCGACCATGGCCCGCGCCGCGCCGCGCAGGCCGCGGAACTCGGGGTCGTTCATGGCCGCGGGGTTCTGCCTGGCGACCATGTCCAGCACGCCGATGGCCTCGTACGCCAGTTCCGAGCCCACCAGGAACCGGGCGAGCGCCATGCGCGCGGTGGTC
>DASPLM010000169.1:0-2121 GCA_035627575.1 Caulobacteraceae bacterium
GGATCATCGACGGCGACGACTTCGGCGACGGCGTGGATGATGCAGACGCCGACGGCGACGGCGTGGACGACGGCGACGAACCCGGCGTGGTGGGCGACATCCGGCTGGGTTCGGGCGCCGACACCCTGGACATCCGCAACGGCGGCGTGTTCGGCGACATCGACTTCGGCGGCGGCGCGGACGTGCTGAAGATCAGCGGCGGAGCGCAGGTGCGCGGCGCCTTCAGCGACAGCAACCTGCTCGCGATCACCGTCACCGACGGGACCATCGAGGCGACCAACACCACCGCGGTCACCATCGCCAGCCTGGACATCGGCTCGGAAGGCGATCTGGTGGCGACGGTGAACCCGGACACCGACACCGTCTCCGGCTTCAACGTGACGGGGACGGCCACCTTCGCCGACGGCGCAGGCCTCGGCATCCGCTTTACGGACCTGATCGACTACGGCACGACGTCCGAGGAGTTCACCATCGTTTCGGCGGGGACCCTGAACGTCGGAAACCTCGATCTCAGCACGCTCGATAGCAACACCCCGTTCATGTACATCGCCACGGCGGAGGTGCAGGGCAACAACCTGGTGCTGGACGTCCGCCTGCGCAACGCCGAGGAAGCCGGCTTCATCGCCTCGGAGGCCGCGGCCTTCGAATCGATCTACGGCGCGCTCAGCCAGGACGGCGCCATCCGCAACGCGCTGCTGTCGCGCCTGAACCGCAGCGACTTCATGGACCTGTACCGCCAGCTGATGCCGGAGCACTCCGGCGCGCCGCTGCTGTCGCTGGAAGCGGGCATCGACGCGGTCCGCCACGCCCTGTCCGACCGCACCGTGCACGCCCCGGCCGGCGAGACGACGGCCTGGCTGCAGGAGATCAACTTCTACGCCGACAAGCAGCAGAACCAGTCCTACGCCTTCCGCGCCGAAGGCTTCGGCGTGGCCGGTGGCCTGGAGCGCGGCGGCCCGCGCGGCAACTTCGGCATCAGCGGCGCCTACACCTCGTCGGACATGAAGGACCGCATGGCGGTGCTCGACGAGGTGCTGACGGCCCAGCTGTTCGAACTGGGCGTGTACTACCGCCTCAACCGCGACGACTGGCGCCTGTGGGCCCGTGGCGCCGCGGGCTACGCCATGTTCGACGGCACGCGCGAGGTCATCGCGGGCGGCTTCCAGCGCAAGTACGACGGCGACTGGGACGGCTACTCCCTCTCGGCCGGCGTCGGGGCCAGCTACGACATGCGCTGGCGCAAGTGGTACGCCCGGGCGGAGGGCTCGCTGGAGTACTTCTCCCTGATGGAGAACGCCTACTGCGAGGCCGACGACCGGTCGGGCTCGCCGGGCTACTGCGTCGAGGACCGCGAGGGCCACATCTTCAAGGCCGAGGCGACCATGAACATCGGCCGCCGCTTCGGCGAGGAGATCTGGTTCACGCCGGAGTTCCGCTTCGGCTGGCGCCACAACATCTCGGCCGAGATCGGGGCGACGACCGCCCGGCCCAATTTCGCCGGCGGTATTCCGTTCACCCTCTACGCCGACGCGATCGAGGGCGGCGGACCGGTGCTGGGCTTCCGCCTGATGGCGGGCAGCGGCATGGGCTTCCTGGGCATCGAGGGCAACGCGGTCCTCATCGATGACTACGACCTCTACAACCTGATGATCCGCGGCGGCTTCCGCTTCTAGGGGCACGATCGACATGACCCGCGCCCTTCGCATCGGCCTGGCTGGCCTGCTGGCGGCCTTCACCGTCGGATGCGAGAGCACGGGCTCGGCCGAACCGCCCCCCTCCCCGGCTCCCGGCCGCACGCCGGCAGCCGAGGGCGGCATGTGCGGCGGCATCGCCGGCTTCCAGTGCGGCGAAGGCCTGTACTGCCGGATGGAAGCGACCCATCCGGACGCCGCGGGCGTCTGCCGGAAGCGCCCGCAGATGTGCACGCGCGAGTACCGCCCCGTCTGCGGCCGCGACGGCAAGACCTACGGCAACGCCTGCACGGCGGCCGCCGCGGGCGTGGACGTGGCGCACGAGGGCGAGTGCCAGGGGTGAGGCGGCCAGCGTCTGGTTATGCCGCTGCCCCTCTCACCAGATAGCCCCTCCAGAATAGCCTCATCCTGAGCCTGTCGAAGGACGAGG
>DASPLM010000170.1:0-5388 GCA_035627575.1 Caulobacteraceae bacterium
GTTCGTGGGGGGCGTGCCGTCCAAGACCTACAAGCTGCTCAACGAGTACGAGCGGCGTCCGCTGCTGGACAAGGCCCTGACCGGCCTGTTCCCGCCGGGGTCGACCTTCAAGATGACGACGGCGCTGTCGCTGCTGGCGGCGGGCATCGATCCCAAGGAGCGGGTGCACTGCTCGGGCGGCTACTTCTTCGGCAACCGGACCTTCCGTTGCTGGAAGAAGGGCGGGCATGGCTCGCAGGACATGCACAACGCCATCAAGAACTCGTGCGACGTCTATTTCTACCACATGTGCAACCGCGCCGGCGTCGACCGGATCGCCCAGACGGCGCGGGCCCTGGGTTTCGAGCAGAAGTTCAGCGAGCGCGATTTCGGCAGCCAGAAGAAGGGCCTGGTCCCCGACACCGCCTGGAAGAAGAAGACCTTCAAGCGCGATCCCAAGTGGCACCCGGGCGAGACCCTGTCGGTCTCGATCGGACAGGGGGCGCTGCAGGTCAACGCCCTGCAGCTGGCCGTGATGTGCGCCCGCCTGGCCAACACCAAGAAGGCCGTGATGCCGCGCCTGGTCCGCTCCATCGCCGGGAAGCCGGAGCCCAGCGGCGCCGCCGTGCCCGACCTGCCGTTCCCGCAGGAGCACCTGGACATCGTGCGCGCCGGCATGGCCGCGGTGGCCAACGACGTCACCGGCACCGCCTATCGCGCCAGCCAGTTGGGACTGGGCGATATCCTGATGGCCGGCAAGACCGGCACGGCCCAGTCGCGCAGCTACAAGGCCGGTGAGTCCCGCGGCCCGCGCAACGCCCAATGGTCCAAGCGCGACCACGCCCTCTTCGTCGCCTTCGCGCCTCACGACGACCCGCGCTACGCGATCTCGGTCATCATCCAGCACGCGCCCGCCGGCGGCTCGGCCGACGCCGCGCCGCGCGCCCGCGAGGTCATGCGCACGGCCCTGATCAAGGATCCCGACATGCGCGCCCGCATCGAGCGGCCCATCCCGCAGCAGGCGGCGCCGGCGCCCGAGGCGGGCGGCGGCGAGCCCGACGTGTTCGAGCCCCAGGTCGAGACCGCGCCGCCGTCCGCGCCATCGCAGGTCGTTCCTCAGCCGGCGCCGGCTGCGCCCGCCACGGTCCAGACCACCGCGGCGGTCCCCGTCACGCCCGCCGCCGGAGTCCCCCGATGACCTCTTCGGCCCTGACCCGTCCCGGCCAGCGCGAGCGGCTGTCGGAGAAGATCGGCGAACTGGACTGGCGCCTTGCCGGCCTCGTCACCGTGATCGCCTGCATCGGCGGCATGATGATGTACTCGGTCGCCAGCCAGAACTGGGATCCGTGGGCGGCCAAGCACCTGCTGCGCTTCGGCATGTGCTTCATCCTGATGATCCTGCTGGCGCTGGTGGACCTGCGCGTGTGGATGGGCATCGCCTATCCGGTCTATGCCCTGGCCCTGGTGCTGCTCGTGTGTGTGGAGCTGTTCGGCTACACCGCCATGGGCGCGACCCGATGGCTGAACCTGGGCTTCACCCGGATCCAGCCGTCCGAGATCATGAAGGTCGGCATCGTGCTGGGGCTGGCGCGCTACTACCACGGCTGCTCGGCTCAGGACGCCCGGTTCTCGTGGAAGCTGCTGATTCCCGCGGCGATGATCGGCGTGCCCGTGTTGCTGGTGGCCCACCAGCCGGACCTCGGCACCGCCATGCTGATCGCCATGACCGGCCTCGCCATCATGTTCATGGCCGGCCTCAGCTGGAAGATCATCATCACCGGCGTCATCGCCGTGGCCGTGGCCATTCCGCCGTTCGTGATGTTCGTGCTGCACGACTACCAGCGCAACCGGGTGCTCACCTTCCTGAACCCGGAGTCCGACCCGTCCGGAACCGGCTACCACATCATGCAGTCGCTTATCGCCATGGGCTCGGGCGGGCTGCTGGGGAAGGGCTATGGCCTTGGCACCCAGAGCCAGCTGAACTTCCTGCCCGAGAAGCACACGGACTTCATCTTCCCGACCGTGGCGGAGGAGTTCGGCTTCGTCGGCTGCCTGTTCGTGCTGCTGGTCTACGGCGCGATCATCGCCACGGCGCTGCGGATCGCCAGCCTGTCGCACAGCCACTTTGGCCGTCTGGCGGCGGCGGGGGTGACCGCCACCTTCGCCCTCTATGTGCTGATCAACGGGGCCATGGTGATGGGTCTGGCGCCGGTCGTGGGCGTGCCCATGCCCCTGCTGTCGTGGGGCGGCACGGTGATGATCACCGTGATGATCGGCTTCGGCCTGGTCATGTCGGTGCGCGTTCACCGGTATCTTGAGTTGCCCAAGGGGCGCGGTCTCTTCTAGTCAGGGGCATGACCCAGGACAGCAGCCGCCCCCAGACCACCTCCAGCCTCCTCGCCGAAGCCGACCAGGACGCGCCCTCGGCGGCCTCCGCCGGCGAGGCCGCAATGTCGGAGGAGGACGGCGGCGTGGCCCTGGTGCCGGTCACCGCCTGGTCTTCACCTCAGGACTGCGAGGCCCTGGCCCGCGGCCTGCCGGCCAAGGCCAGCCCGGCCGAATGGGCCTTTGCGCGCCTGTCGCGGATGATCGAGGACTTCGAGGAGAAGCTCGACAAGGAGCACGAGGTCGGCTGCACCTTCGTCGGCACCCCCGGCGACGGCACCGTCAAGATCAACGACCTCGGCTTCTGGGCGCCGGACCTGCTGCTGTTCTACGGCAAGGGCGAGAACGGCAAGCCGATCCGGCTGATCCAGCATCACACCCAGCTGAACGTCCTGCTCACCGCCCTCCCCAAGGAGGTCCCCCAGGAGCCGCCGCGGCGGATCGGCTTCGCGCTCCGCAAGCGCATGGAGGAGGGCGCGGCCAAGGCGCCGCTCGAGACCGCCGCCGACGGTCCGGCCGCCAGGCCCGCCGGGCCGGCGAAAAGGCCGAAGGCCTAGAGCCGGCGCGCCGCGTCGGTGGCGCGCACCAGGGCGTCGACGATGCCGGGCTCGGTCGAGGCGTGGCCGGCGTCGCCGATCACCTCCAGCGAGGCTTCCGGCCAGGCCTTCTTCAGCGCCCAGGCGCCGCTCATCGGCGTCACCACGTCGAACCGGCCCTGCACGATCCAGGTGGGAATGTGACGGATGCGGTCGACGTTCTTCAGGATCCAGCCGTCCTCGGGGAGGAAGCCCTCGTTGACGAAATACCAGCATTCCAGCCGCGCGAAGGCGACCGCGAAGTCGGCTTCTGCGAACTTCTCCGGCCGCGCCGCCGGGCCCTTCACCGAGACCGTGTCGCCCTCCCAGCTGGACCAGGCGATGGCCGCCTGCTCGCGGACGGCCCGGTCATCGCTGGTCAGCCGCTTGTAGTAGGCGCCCATCAGGTCGCCGCGCTCGGCCTCCGGGATCGGGGCCAGGAACTCTTCCCACGCGTCCGGGAAGATCATCGAGGCGCCGTCCTGGTAGAACCAGTGCAGCTCCTTCTTCGTCAGCAGGAAGATGCCGCGCAGGACCAGGGCCTCGACCCGCTCGGGGTGCTTGATGGCGTAGGCGAGGGCCAGGGTCGAACCCCACGAGCCGCCGAAGACGGTCCACTTCTCCACGCCGCAGCGCTCGCGCAGGCGCTCGATGTCCTCGATCAGTTTCCAGGTGTCGTTGTCCTCCAACACCGCGTGCGGGCGCGAGCGGCCGCAGCCGCGCTGGTCGAACAGCACCATGTGCCACTGCGCCGGGTCGAAGAACCGCCGCATGCCGGCGTTGATCGCCCCGCCCGGACCGCCATGCAGGACGATGCAAGGCTTCGCGCCGGGCGTACCGCACTCCTCGTAATAGACCTCGTGGACGGAGCCAGTGGGCATCCAGCCGTAGGCGAACGGTTCGATCTCCGGGTAGAGGCCCCGGCGGCCGGATTGGGTCTCGAAAGCGGGCATGCGGCGTCTGTCCGATCCATTACCTGTCAGGTCAAGGGCGCAGGGGTTGAAAAACGGCGGTCGTTCGACAGGGCTCAGCGGCGGGCCCGCGACTCTGCTATGGCCCGATGATGAACGGCCTCTTTAGATCGGCCCTGTTTTTCTTCCTGGTGTTCGCCGGCACCGGCGTCAGCCTGCCCTTCATCGCCCTGTGGTTCCGCGACCGGGGGCTCAACGGCGCCGAGATCAGCGTGGTGCTGGCGGCGCCCATGCTGGCGCGCCTGCTGATGGGCCCGCTGATCGCCGTGTGGGGCGACAGCTTCCGGTTCCGGCGCACGCCCATGGCCGTCCTGTGCGCAGTCGCGTCCCTGTGTTTCGCGCTCATGGGCGTCGTGGACGGTCTGGCGGCCTGGCTGTCCCTCTGGTTCGTCGGCGCCACCGCCATCGCCTCGGTCGTTCCCCTGGCGGACGTGGTGACCATGCGCCTGGCCCGGCGGGAGGGGTTCGCCTTCGCCGTCTCCCGCAGCGCCGGCTCGATCGCCTTCATCGGCGCGAGCGTCGCCATGGGCGCGCTGCTGACGGCGGTGAAGGCGGACGTCATCGTCGTCTGGATCTCCGTCGCCGCCGCGTTCGCCGCTCTCGCCGCCGTCGTGGTCCTGCCGCCGGAGCCCGTGCACGAGGCCGGCGAGCGCACCCGCGCCGCCGACCGGTTCGTGGGGCTGGGGCGCCTGCTCGGCGACAAGGCCTTCATGGTCGCCATCGCCTCCATCGGCGTGACCCTGTCGGCCCACGCCTTCAACTATGGCTTCTCGACCCTCGTGTGGCGCGGGCAGGGAATATCCGAAGGCGCCATCGGCCTGCTCTGGGCCATCGGCGTCGTCGCCGAGGTGGCCTTCATGTGGTGGCTGGAGCCGCTGCGGGCGCGCTGGGGTCCCTGGATGATGCTGTGCGTCGGCGCGGCGGCGGCGGCGGTTCGCTGGACGGCGCTGGCCTTCGCTCCGCCGCTGTGGCTGCTGTGGCCGCTGCAGTGCCTGCATGCCCTGACCTTCGCCGCCGTCTTCCTGGCCGGGCTGCAAATCGTGGAGCGGCTAAGCCCGCCGTCCAGCCTCTCGGTGGCCCAGACCCTGAGTTCCGCCCTGTCGTCGGGCGTGCTGCTGGGGTTGGCGACTGTGTTCTCGGGCCCGCTGTACGACCGCTACGGGGCCGGCGGCTACTTCGCGATGAGCGTGCTCGCGGTGCTTGGGCTGGCCGGGGCCTTTGCCTTGCGGCCGATGCTGGCCCCGCGCCCGGCGGGCGAGGGATAGTCCGGCGCCGTCGAAACTCCCCGCCCTCCTGGGCCGGAGGGCGAGGGTTCGGTCGGGGGCGGGGGTTGGTATCAGCCCCAGAGGGCGGGTGAGGGCGGCGCAATCGTCGAGCCGTCGAAGTCCAGGCCGGGCTCGCGGTCCCGCGCCAGCAGCAATGGCCCATCCAGGTCCACCCACACCGCGTCCTGACCGATCAGGGTCGCGGGGGCCATG
>DASPLM010000171.1:0-7554 GCA_035627575.1 Caulobacteraceae bacterium
GCGCCGTCGGCTTCCAGGCGCTCAGCCGCGACTTCGACGCCGTGGGCGACGAGGCCTACGTTCCCGCCACCAGCATCAACGAGATGGGCGTCTACACCCTCCAGCGCCTGGACCGCGGACCGATCGGTTTCGAGGCGGGCCTGCGCGTGGACCAGCGCGAGCTGGAGAGCGTGCTCGCCACGCGGGACTTCACCAACTGGTCCGGCTCGGCCGGCGTCTTCTTCCGCCCGGTCCGCGGCCTGTACCTGGGCCTCAGCGTGGCTCGCAACGAGCGCGCGCCGAGCGAGGTCGAGCTGTTCGCCAACGGGCCGCACGTGGCCACCGGCACGTTCGAGGTGGGCGACGCGGACTTCGAGAGCGAGGTCGCCACCTCGGTCGAAGGCGCCATTCACTACGTCAACGCCCGCCTGACCGCCGACCTGCACGTCTATGCGGCGAAGTACGACGGCTTCATCGACGTGCAGCCGACCGGGGTGATCGATCCGGGCACGGAGCTGGAGGTCTTCCAGTACGTCCAGACCGACGCGGAATTCCGCGGCTTCGAGGTGGAGGCCAGCTACCGCCTGTGGGGCGACGAGGACCGGTCGCTGAGTCTGGAGGGCGCCGCGGACTACGTGCGCGGCGAGACCGACCTCGGCCCGCCCGCGCGCATCCCGCCGTGGTCGGTGACCGGGCGCCTGCACTACGAGGCGCCGCGCTGGGACGCCCAGGTCGAGCTCCGCCACGTGGGCGAGCAGGACCGCATCCAGACCTACGAACTGCCGACCGACAGCTACACCCTGGTCAACCTCTACGCCTCGGTGAAACCGCTGAAGGACCCGGCCATGACCCTCTTCGCCCAGCTGCGCAACGCCACGGACGAGGAGGCGCGCGAGCACGCCTCGTTCCTCAAGGACATCGCGCCCCTGCCGGGCCGGAACCTGCGGGTGGGCGTGGCGTACCGGTTCTGATCCATCCTGCTCTCCCTTGGGAGAGCCAGCGAGCGGCGCGTCAGCGCCGGAGCGGGAGAGGGTCCGGTGAAGGCGCAGGTCCGAAATCCTCGTCCTTCGACAGGCTCAGGATGAGGATTTCTACTGGACGGTCTCGTTCGACCTCATCCTGAGCTTGTCGAAGGACGAGGTCGTGGTCGCCGCCGTCCCAAGGTCGCGCACGGCCCGGCACCCTCCCCCGAGTGCGCTTCGCGACCTCGTCCCCTCCCAGGGGAGGGGAGAGCGAGCCCCCCGCACACCGCTGTTTCCCCTGTGGCGACAGGTTCGTTGCCGCTCGCCCGCGCATCGGCTAGAAGCGGCGACCTTTCGAATTCCCTTCAGGGCCTTTCCTTCCATGACCGATACCCAAGCCCAAGCCGGCGGTGAACTCACCGGCAACGTGATGTTCTACAGCCAGCCCGAGCCGCTGAACCCGCAGGCTCACGCCGGCCTGGGCGTGAACTGGACGGACAAGCCGTTCGCCTTCGTCACCAAGAGCCACGCCGTGCCGGTCACCGTCACCGAGTTCGCCGCCGCCGGCCTCAGCTACCCGGTCGTGTTCGTGGGCGAGAACAAGACCCCGCTGGCCGTAATGGGCCTGCGCGACGGCCAGAACCTGTTCGTGTCGGACGAGGGCATGTTCCGGATGGACGTCTACATCCCGGCCTTCATCCGCCGCTATCCGTTCGTCTTCGCCGCCGACGACAAGTCCGAGCGCTTCGTGCTCTGCGTCGACCGCGCCGCGCCGTTCATCTCGGACAAGCCGGACATGCCGTTCTTCGTGGACGGCCAACCCAGCGAGTACACCCAGAACGCCATGAAGTTCTGCAACGACTTCGAGACCGAGCGCCGCCGCACCGAGCAGTTCGTGCAGCTGCTGAAGGACCTCGACCTGTTCGAGATCAAGGAAGCCAACTTCACCCCGCAGAACCCCGACGGCACGCCCGGCCAGGTCGCCAAGCTGGCCGACTACTACGCCGTCTCGGAAGAGAAGCTGAAGGCCCTGCCGGCCGAGAAGTTCATCGAGCTGCGCGACAACGGCGCCCTGCAGCAGATCTATGCTCACCTGCACTCGCTGCTGGGCTGGGACAAGCTGATCGCCACGGCGCTGCAGCGCGCCCAGGCGACCCAGGGCGCGGGCCAGCCGGCCGCCGGCAACGCCTGATCCCTTGGGATCCCGATATCGAAGGGGCCCGGCGCGAGAGCGCCGGGCCTTTTTCGTTGTTGCGACGGCGCGCCGTCAGCCGATGTCGCCCACGCTACAGGTAGGGGCCCCACATCAGGGTGATGGTCCCGAACACGCCCGCGGCGGTGAAGACCGCCGCGCTCAGGACGAGGACGGTCGCCAGCAGCTTCGGCGCCGGGTGGGCGCTGCGCTGGGCGGCGAAGTAGACCTCCAGCAGCGCGAGCGGGATCAGGTAGCTGCCGAAGGTGAGGACGATGTCGGCGGGGCCGGACATGTGGTCCGTCATCCCTACCGGGCCGCCGTTGAGAAGCACCCATCCCATCAGTCCGACCCTGAGGAACCAGACTCCGCTCACCACCATGAAGGTGCGCATGGCCCAGATACGGTGGCGTTCGAACCGTCGCTTGACGGCGTGCCGCCACGCCAGCCCGGCGAAGGCGAGGATCAGGACCGCATTGATCAGGATGGCTACCGCTGAAATCGCCGACAGGTAGGTGCCGCGAACGACTGCGAGCCAGACGCCGCTCAGCGCCAGGAAGCAGGCGATCACCAGGAAGCTGCGGCCGGTCCACCGGTGCAGGGCCGGCCACCGGCGCCGCAGGGCCGGGACCAGCTGCATCAGCCCGCCCAGGATGACGACTGCGGCCAGCAGCACATGCGCGGCGAACACCGCGTTCCCGGGCGTATCGCCGGCCACATAGCCGTCGATCAGGGGCTTGTCGTTCCAGCGGGCGTAGTCGCCCGACGCGGTGCGCACGCCGTAGAAGGCGACGATGAAGTAGATGAAGGCCGCCTGCCCGCAGGCCGCGACCACGAACCAGGCGACGCCGGCCCAGCGCAGCGCGTCCTGCGCGAACGGCCAAGCGGCCCGGACCGGTGGATTGATGCTCGACATGGACCCTCCGAAGGCCGCGCGGCGGATGCCGCCCGCCCCGTCTCCGCGAGGCTCGGGGAACTCGTCTCGCCGATTTGGAATTCGGCGAGAGATTCTGCACTCTCGCGCCCGGGTGACGGCGCGCGGCCGGCGGTGTGGGATCCACTCTCGTGTTCAGACTGACAGCGGCCGTCCCAGGGCGATTTGCTCAGCCGGTCACGGCGCCGCGGCGGCCGACGCGCCTGAACGCCCACGCAGCGATCACCGCAGCCTCGTTCATGTCCTTCATCCTTGGGCAGACGCTCGCGGCGGGCGAAGGGGCGCTGCCGATGCTGTTCGCCGTCGGCGGCGTTGCCAGCTGCGGATGGTCGTGGCTGCTCACGCGCGCCCTGTTCGACCGGGCGGAGCAGGACGCCCGCTGGCCCCGGATCGTCGTCGCCGTCGTCTGGCTGACGGGCGGCGCCTCGATCGTCACGGCGCCCGGCTCAGACCTGGTCGCCTCGACGATGTCGAACGGCTATGCGCTCAGCGGCTCGGCGGCGCTTCTCATGACGTTCGTGGAGCCGCTGCAGGGCTTCCGCCGGTCCCTGCCGAGCGCCGAGACGCGCTTCCGCATCGCGTTCCTCGCGGTCTACGGCCTGTTGGTGACGTGCTCGATCCTGCTGCTGCGCGAGACCGGGGAGGGGGACGCCGGAGCCATCAAGAGCGCTTGCGCCGTCGTCGGGGTGGCCGCCGCCGGTGGGGCCGTCTGGTTTCGCAAACGACATCCGCTCCCGGTCGGGGAGGCGACGCCTTCCAGGCGCCCGGCGACCGCGGACGACCGGTTGCTCGCGGAGCGGATTCTCGAGGTCCTGCAAGACGAAGAGCTCTACGTCTCGCCGGACCTCAAGGTCGCCGACCTGGCCCGCCGGCTTGCCGCGCCCGAGCACAGGGTGACACGGAGCATCACGGCGGCCTCGGGCTTCCCGAACTTCAATCGGCTGGTCAATCATCACCGGGTCGAGCGAGCCAAGCGCATGCTGAGTGATCCCGCCCTGGGCGGCAGGCCCATCCTCCTGGTCGCCTTCGACTGCGGGTTCGCGTCCGTCGGGCCGTTCAACCGCGCGTTCAAGGCCGAGACCGGCTTGGCGCCCCGCGCCTATCGAAACCTGCACGTGCGGTCGGGCGATTTCCACGGTCGACGGGATTCTTGACCTTCCCCTGACCTCCGGCTCCGAGGCCCGCTGCCCTCGTCCTCACCCTTGCGGTGGTCCAGGGATTGGCTACGCTTTTCACGTGGATAGTGCGGTGGTGCGGTGACGGTGCAGGCGATGGACGTCGCGCTTCGGGCGGGCGGTGGGGCGCTGGTGCTGGCGCTCGCGCTGCTCCTGCTGCGGGACGGGCGCCGGCAGCTTGTCCCGTGGCTGTTCCTGCCGTTCGCGCTTGGCCTCTGCGGCTTCCTGGCGCGCAACACCCCCGACGCCGAGCTGCAGCTGACGGGCGGCGCGGCGGCGGCGGCGCTGTTCCTCAGCGGCAATGCGGCGATCTTTCTGTGGTGGTTCGCCCTGTCGATGTTCGACGACGCCTTCCGGCTGGACCGGTTCAAGCTGGGGGTCGGCGCGCTCTGGCTCGCCATCTCGACGCTGGATCGCGGTTTCCTGGGCGAGCGGTTCTCCGGCCTCGGCCTCGGCTGGGCGACGGTGATCTTGGGGCTCGGGCTGGTGGTCCACCTAGGCTACCGGCTCCTGCGCGACCTGGACGAAGACCTGGTGGAGGGGCGGCGCCGGGCCCGCATCGGCGTCGCCGCGGGGCTGGGACTCCTGCTGCTGGTCGACCTGGGGTTCGACCTGGTGTTCGGCTTCGACTTCAAACCGCGCTGGTTCACGATCGGCCAGAACGCGGCCATCGTCGCCTTCACCCTGGGACTGGGCGCCTGGCTCGTGCGGGCCGACGTGGGCGCCCTGGCGTTCCGCCGGCGGGCGTCGGAGTCGAGGGCGGGGGTCGAGCCCGACGCCGAGACGGTCCCGGCCGCAGGCGCCGGGCTGCTCGGCCGGCTGCAACGGCTGATGCTCGATGAACGCATCTACCGCGATCCCGAGCTGACCTTCTCCGCCTTCGCCCGCCGCATGGGCGCGCCCGAACCGGAGGTGCGGCGGCTGGTGAACCGCGCGCTCGGCCACCGCCACTTCCGCAGCTTCCTGAACGCCTACCGGGTGGCGGAGGCGCGCGAGGCGCTGGTCGACCCGGCGCGCTCGGGCGAGAAGATCGTCGGCATCGCCATGGACGTGGGGTTCGCCTCCCTGGCCTCCTTCAACCGCGCCTTCAAGGAGGTGGAGGGGCGCTCGCCCAGCGAGTATCGCGCTGCGCAGGCCGGGACCGGCGGCGCCGGGCTGCGGCCGGAAATCGTCTTCTGAGGAGCGATACCGTCGGGTTTTGAGGAGCGGACCCCGCCGGCGCGGGCCACACCGGGTCTCGACGGCACGGCGCAACGGCGTCGCCCATTCTTCGAACGCTTCGGGAGGAGCGATGAACAGACTTCTTGGCATCGGGCTCTGCCTGCTCCTCGCCGGTGCAACTGGCGCGGCGGCGCAGCCCCGGCCGGCGACCGACTACGCCGCGCTCTACGACAGGCTGACGGCCACGGTGGCCGAGAACTTCTACGACCCGACGCTGTACGGCGTGGACTGGAAGGCTGCGGCGGCGCGTCACCGGCCCCGGGCCGCGGCGGCCAGGTCCGACGCCGAGTTCCTGCAGGCGGGGCGGGCCCTGCTGGGCGAGATCAAGAGCTCGCACCTCGACCTGCGCGCCCCGACCGGAACCGTGACCGGCGGGACCGGCATCGGCGCGCGGCTCGTCGCCATCGACGGCGTCCAGACCGTGACCGAGGTGGTCGAGGTCTCCGACGCCCACCGCCGCGGCCTGCGCCCCGGCGACCAGATCCTGAACGAGGCGGCTGTGAACGGGGCGCGGGGATCGACGGCGGACTTGCGGGTGCGCGGCTGCGACGGCAAGGTCCGCAGCCTGTCGGTGCGCCGCGAGACCGTGTTCTGGCCGCCGGTCCAGCCCAGCTTCCGCTGGCGCGTGATCGACGGCGGATCGGGGCGCAAGGTCGGCTACCTGCGTATCGACGCCTTCGAGGACGACGGAGCGCCGCTGGCCGACCGAGCCATGGCGGACATGGCGAAGACCGACGCCCTGATCATCGACGTCCGCGCCAACTCGGGCGGCAACGCCTCGGCCCTGCGGCTGGCGAGCTACTTCACGCGCGAGGCGGCGCCCGCGGTGATCCTGCTGGCGCGGCCCTACCTGGCCGCTCTGGGCCGGCCGCTGACGCCGACCGACGCCCTGCGCGCGCCCCGGGTCGACGGCGCCTACACCAGCGACAAGGTGTTCGAGGCGATCAGCGGCAACGGCGGCGGCGCCGCGCTGTGGACCGAGGACCTGGGCGAGAAGCGCTACACCAGGCCCGTGTACGTGCTCCAGGGCGAGGAGACCGCCAGCGCCGCGGAAGGCTTCACCTGGGTCATGCGCCTGTCCACCCGGGCTGTCATCGTCGGCCGACCCAGCGCCGGCGCCCTGCTCAGCGCCGAGAGGTTCGACCTGGGCCAGGGCTGGTCGATGCGCATCCCCACGGCCGGGATCTGGGCGCCGGACGGGGAGAACTACGGCGACCGCTCGGTCCCTGCCCACGTGGAGGTGAAGTGGAGCCGCGCGGACCTGTGCGCCGGCCGCGACGCGGACGTGGTCAAGGCGCTGGAGATGATCGAGGGGGATGGAGGCCGGTAGGGCGTTCGGCTGGCGCGCCTTGTCCGCCCGCCGCGGCGAAGCTAGGCTCCTCCCATCGGCAAGAGGCGCCTTGCCCCTCGACGCCCGCCGCCTTGCGCTGCCAAGTGCCACGGTGAAGTTTCGCGAGGCCCGGGCCGGAAGGTCACGCCCGATGTTCAGACTCCCCGCCGCCGCCCTGATCGCAGCCTTCGTGGCCACGCCCGCGGCCGCCATCATCATCCGCCACGACGTCGCCGACGCCGCCTACCTGGGGCGTGAGAGCGACTTTCCCGCCGTCTTCGG
The DNA here is from genome assembly GCA_035627575.1 of Caulobacteraceae bacterium. GTDB lineage: Bacteria > Pseudomonadota > Alphaproteobacteria > Caulobacterales > Caulobacteraceae > JAEZEZ01. The sequence goes on from DASPLM010000171.1 coordinate 7,076, forward strand.
CCTCTACCGCACCAGGGCGGGCAAGCTGAACTGCGGCGCCACGGTGATCAGCCCGCGCTGGGCGGTGACGGCGGCGCACTGCACCGAGGCGAAGCGCCTGCTGGAGGCGGTGCGGCCCGGCGGCCCGGGCTATGAGGTGTCGGTGGCGGGCCGGGCGGTGCTCATCGACCGGGTGGTCGTCCATCCGGACCCGGCCTCGGACCTCGCGCTCCTGCGCTTCTCCGTCCCGGTAGAGCACGTCGCGCCCGTCCCGCTCCATCGCGGGACGGACGAGCTGGGCCGCACCGTCGTCATGCCCGGCTGGGGGGTTTTCGGGAACGGCAAGACGGGCGTGGGCGAACACGACGGGGTCTTCCGCGTGGCCGAGAACGTGGTCGACCGCGCCGAGGGCGGGCGGCTGTACTGGCGCTTCGACGGGCCGGGGGAGAAGAGTGCGGCGCTGACGCTGGAGGGCATCAGCGGCCCGGGCGACAGCGGCG
>DASPLM010000172.1:0-3129 GCA_035627575.1 Caulobacteraceae bacterium
CTTCGTCCTCGAGCTGTCGGGCGGGACCTCCTACGACTTCACCCTGGCGCCGACGAACCAGGATGCGACCACCGGACCGGACCTGCTGTTCGAGGTCTACGATTCCTCCGGAGCCCTGCTGAACAGCTACGACGGGGGCAGCTTCGGCGCCACCGAGACGGCGACCTTCACCCCGGTCTCCAGCGGGACCTACTACGTGAACGTGAAGGGTTGGACCCCGGTCGACATCGGCGAGTACACGGTGACCGCGGCCATCAACAACGACCCGGGCGAGACGGGCGGCACGCCGCTGGCGGCCCTCAACTGGGGAGGAGACGACAACATCGTCGACACGGACGGGGTGACCGACGGAGGCGTCCCGGTGATCCACGTCTACTTCAGCCAGACCGGCGACCTGCCCTACGGCTCGATCGACGATCCGGTGCTCGGCGTCAGCTGGGAGCAGTACCAGAAGGACGCGGCCTTCCAGGCCTTCGCCCAGTACGAGAACGTCATCAACATCAAGTTCGTCGAGGTCGCCACCCGCGAAGAGGCCGACTTCATCATGGCCGCCACGGCGTCCGCGCCGGTGATCCTGGGCCGGATGCGGCCGCCGAACGAGCCCAACGAGGGGCTGGGCGAGTTCAACATCCTGGCCGACAGCTGGTCCGAGGAGGGGCTGGTCCAGGGCGGCTTCGGCTTCATCACCCTGATCCACGAGCTCGGCCACGCGATGGGCCTTGCCCACCCGCACGACACGGGCGGCGGCTCGGAGGTGATGCAGGGCGTCACCGGCGACCTGGCGACCGGCTACGGCTTCGGCGCCTTCGGCCTGAACCAGGGCGTCTTCACCACCATGTCCTACAACGACGGGTGGGACGAGGCCCCGCACGGCGGCGCCAGCGGCAACGGCTTCGGCTACCAGGGCACCATGATGGCGCTCGACGTCGCCATGCTGCAGATCAAGTACGGCGCCAACACCACCTACCAGTCCGGCGACAACGTCTACGCCCTGCCGACGGCCAACGCGGCCGGGACTTTCTACGCCTGCATCTGGGATACGGGCGGCGTCGACTGGATCACGGCCGGCGCCGGGATGGATGTGGTCATCGACCTGCGTCCCGCCACCATCCAGTACGAGGTCGGCGGCGGGGGCTTCGTCTCCTACGCCGCCGGCATCCACGGCGGCTTCACCATCGCCCAGGGGGTGATCATCGAGAACGCGGTCGGCGGCGCGGGCGACGACACCATCACCGGCAACGACGCGGACAACGACCTGGAAGGCGGCGGCGGGAACGACCTGCTGTCCGGCGGCCTTGGCGTCGACATCGTCTCCTACACCACGGCCTCGGCCGGCGTTGAGGTGAACCTCTCGCTCACCGGCGCACAGGCCACCGGCGGGGCAGGCACGGACACCCTGTCGGGCTTCGAGTCCCTGCGCGGCTCGGACTTCGGCGACGAACTGACCGGAACGGACGGCGCCAACAGCCTGTTCGGCGGCGACGGCGACGACTTCCTGTATGGCGGGCTGGGCGCGGACGTGCTCGACGGCGGCGACGGGCGGGACGCGGTCGAGTACCGCGCCGCCACCTCGGCCGTGCGCATCAACCTGCTCACTGGCGTGCACGTGGGCGTCGGCGGCGACAGCCTGACTTCGATCGAGGTATTCGACCTCGGCTCGGCCGCGGACAACTTCGTCGGCCTCGCCGCGGACGAGACGGTGCGCGGCCACGACGGCAACGACGTGCTGAACGGCCTCGGCGGCGCGGACACCCTGATCGCCGGCAACGGCGACGACAGGGTGAACGGCGGCGACGGCGACGACAGTCTCCAGGGCCAGGCCGGCGCGGATCGGATCGACGCGGGGACCGGGGCGGACGTCGTCTCGGGCGGGCTCGGCGACGACCACATCCACGGCCGCGACGGCGACGACGTCCTGGATGGCGGCGCGGGGGCCGACACCCTGATCGGCGGCTATGGCGTCGACGTGGCGACCTACCGCCTGTCCACCGCCGCGGTGACCCTCGACCTGCAGACAGGCGTGCACACCGGCGACGCCGCCGGGGACACCTTCAACAGCGTCGAGTACTTCGTCCTGACCAACCACGCCGACACCCTCGTGGGCTCCAACGCCAGCGATACGATCCGCGGCATGGGCGGCGACGACGTGATCTCCGGCGGCCTGGGGCACGATGGCCTGAGCGGCGGGCTGGGCGTCGATTCCCTTAACGGCGGCGACGGACGCGACACCCTGAACGGAGACGCCGGCGACGACGTGCTGACGGGCGGGGCGCACGCGGACAAGTTCTGGTTCTCGGGTTCAGGCTTCGGCGCCGACACCATCACCGACTTCCATAACGGGCTCGACCGAATCCGGGTCACGGGCGTCGCCGGCGTAGACGACTTCTCCGACCTGGCGGTCGCGGCGAACGGGTCCGGCTGGGCGGTGATCACCTTCCCGGACGGCTCGACCGTCACCCTGGAGGGCGTGACGACGGCCCAGGTCGACGCAGCGGACTTTGCCTGGAGTTGAGCCGTGGAGGCGGCGCACGGATTACGGCCGCGACGCCTCCGCCGGGCGCCGCCGAAGAATCGGAACCCGGAGCGAAAGCGGGGGCGAGCGGGCGACCCGGCCGCCGCCTGCCACCGGTTTCCCGCCGGGTCGGAAACGCCTTGGTCAAGCCACTATCGGCAGCGAAACTTGGTCTTCCGTCGCGTGTTCTTCTCGCTTGAGGGGAAAAGCGGTCAGCGCCACTTGACGCTCTGGTAAGGGTTGTCCAAAGGAGCTTGGCGGCGTTTTAACGAACGTTCGCAACGGGTCGACGCCGCGAGGCCGAGACCCTGCAGTGAGAGCGTTGAGGGGCGAGGCCAATGGAACGGCTTAGCTCCCGGCGAATTGTTGTTTGTTGGGGTGGAGACGCTTCCGCGCGACGACCCTTTGGTCCAACGTGTCAGACCAACCAGGAACTGGCGAAAGATGCTCGAACAGAAAAACATCCATCCCCTTGCCGCTCTGATGGGCGCCGCTGCGCTGATGATCGCCGCGCCGGCCTTCGCTCAAGAGACGGCGGCTCCCGCCACCCCGGCCACGGCTGACGCCGCCGCCGCCACCCCCGCCGCGGCTCCGGCCGCCGACGCCGCCGCTGCTCC